>JAPDQV010000001.1:0-249504 GCA_034505495.1 candidate division KSB1 bacterium
TGCGAAGCAAGCCCATCCCACAGCGGCGGCACTTCCGCCTTGGCGGCAAAGCCGTTCATCGCTTCGGCAAATCCGCGCAAAATGTCCTCGGGATTCATTCCCACCAATCGGTTCGTCCCCATGGTCACGGTTATCGGGCGTTCGGTATTCTCGCGCATCGTCAGACAGGGGATCTTTAGAAAAGTTGTTTCTTCTTGAATACCGCCCGAATCGGTGAGCACCACCTTGGCACAGCTCATCAGACGGAGGAAGGGAAGGTAGGCTAACGGTTCAACGATGCGAAGGTTCGTCAGCTCATTAACCCATTTCTCCATTCCGAAAGCGGCGATCATCTTTCGCGTGCGCGGATGAATAGGGAATACGATCGGCAGCTGCTGCTGAATCTCCGCCAGCGCACTGAAAATCTGCCGCAGCACTTCCTGATTGTCGACATTCGAAGGCCGGTGAAGGGTTATCAGAGCATAGTTGCCGGCCTCCACTTTCATTTCATTCAGCACGTCGAGTTCCGCAGCTTTGTGCAAATGTTCGATCAGCGAATCGATCATGACGTTGCCGACAAAATAGATTTTGTCGTCAGCCACGCCTTCCCGTTTGAGATTTTCAACGCCGCTGGGTTCGCTGACGAACAGCAGATCGGAAATTGCGTCCGTTACAATGCGGTTGATCTCTTCCGGCATGGTGCGGTCAAAACTGCGCAGACCGGCCTCTACATGAGCGACCGGCACCCCCATCTTGACGGCAGCCAAAGCCGCGGCAGGCGTCGAATTGACGTCGCCGACCACGATCATCAGATCGGGCTTTTTTTCCTCAACAAACTGCTCGATGCGGATCATGACCTCGGCCGTCTGACGGGCATGTGAACCCGATCCGACGCCTAAATAAATGTCCGGTTCAGGCAGCTGTAGGTCCTCAAAAAAAGCCTTTGACATTTTTTCGTCATAATGCTGGCCGGTATGAATCAGAAGGGGCTTCAGCTTTTTGGAGCCGAGCATACGACGATGGATAGGGGCGATCTTCATAAAATTTGGTCTCGCCCCCACAACGTTGGCAACGATCATAAATGATGTGTCCTAAAAACGCACTCCGGAACCGAGCTTGGTGATCTTTTCGTTGTTTTTGATATTTTTGGTCAAGTTGCGGGTATCGACGATGGCGCGCGCGTGCTTGACGATAAACTCCGGATCATAGACCGAATGATCCGTAGTGATGACCACCACATCCGGAGCCTGCAGAGTTTCCGGTGTCAGTTCAATGGAGTAAAAATCGCGGCCGTCGACTTTAACATGCGGGACGTAGGGATCATTAAATGAAATATCCGAAACGCCGCGCTGCATAAGGAACTCCATAATCTTCAAAGCCGGCGATTCGCGCGTATCGTCCACATTCTTTTTAAAGGCAACGCCCAGAATCAATACTTTGGCTTTTGTGAACGGCACGCCGACATGGCTCAAAGCACGGCGAATAAGGCCGAGCACGTAAAACGGCATGTTTTCGTTGGTTTCCGCCGCCAATTCGATGAATTGAGTATGAAAGTCATATTCACGCGCTTTCCACGAAAGATAATAAGGATCGATCAGAATGCAGTGGCCGCCGATGCCCGGCCCTGGGTAGAACGGCATGAACCCGTAGGGCTTGGTTGCCGCCGCCTCGACCACCTCCCAAATGTCGATGCCGCCCATGCGGTCGCAAAGCCGCGCCATCTCATTCACCAATGCGATATTGACGCTGCGAAAGATGTTTTCCAACAGCTTTTCCATCTCGGCGACTTTGGGTGAAGAAACCGGTACCACCTTGTTGATGATCTGCTGATTGGCAAGGCAGGCCATCTCGGTGCACAACGGCGTCACACCTCCCACAACGACCGGTGTGTTGGCGGTCGTAAACTGCTTGTTGCCGGGATCGATGCGCTCGGGAGAAAAGGCAAGAAAAAAGTCCTTGCCCACTTTTAATCCCGTCCGTTCCAAAATCGGCTGAACGATCCCCTCCGTGGTGTCGGGAAACGTCGTGCTTTTAAGAATAATCAACTGGCCGGATCGAAGTCCTTTGGCGATGGCCTCAGCCGAGTCGACGATATAGCTGATATCGGGTTCTTTATTCTTGGTGAAAGGGGTCGGCACGCAAATATAGATCACGTCCAGCTCGGAAACGCGATCGTATGAGGTTTCGGCTTCCAGTTTTCCTTCGCGCACCGCCTTCTCGAGCTTGGCATCGTCCACATCGGCAATATAATTAACGCCTTTTTTAAGGTTGTCGATTTTCCTTTCATCTACATCGATGCCCAGCACCCAAAAACCTTTGTGAGCAAACTCTACCGCCAGAGGCAAGCCGACATAACCCAAGCCCACGACGCCGATCTTTGCCGTCTTGTTCTGCAGCTTTTCTTTCAGCTCCATACCGCCTCCGTCTCATAATTCACGTTTATAGTGCTTTTTATAGAATTCAAGAAACTCGCCGCTCTTGAGCCTTTCCCACCACCACCGGTTTTCTACATACCATTGAATGGTGAATTTCATGGCTTCCTCGAAAGAGTGTTTCGGCTGCCAGCCCAGAGAGCGGATTTTGGCAGTATCCACGGAATAACGGCGATCATGGCCGGGCCGATCCTCTACAAAAGTCTTCAAGCTTTCGGGCTTGCCGAGCACTTTGAGGATAAAGTCGGTAATTTCGATGTTCATCCGCTCGTTACCGCCGCCGATGTTGTAGACTTGACCATTCTGCCCGTGTTGAATCAAAAAATCAACGGCATCACAATGGTCAAGTACGTAGATCCAATCGCGTACATTTTTGCCATCGCCGTAGATCGGCAGCGGTTTGTCCTCAATGGCATTGGTAACAAATAGAGGGATGAGCTTTTCAGGATATTGGTAGGGGCCAAAATTATTGGAGCAGCGAGTGATGATCACCGGCAGGTTATATGTTACAAAATATGAATACGCCAAGCGATCTGCTCCCGCCTTTGAAGCGGAGTACGGACTGGACGGCTCCAGCACATCAGTTTCTTTGAAAGAACCGGAGGTGATGCTTCCATAGACTTCATCCGTGCTGATTTGCACAAATTTGCGGACGCCGTGCCGTCGAGCAGCCTCAAGCAGCACAAAAGCCCCGTAGATGTCGGTCTTGATGAAATCATCAGGGCTACCAATCGAGCGATCGACATGACTTTCCGCAGCAAAATTTACTACAATGTCGACGTTCGGCATCAGCGAGTTAACCAGTTCGGCATTGCATATATCGCCGTGAACAAAATGATAAGTCGGATTTTTCTCGATGTCGCGCAAGTTGTCCAGATTGCCCGCATAGGTCAATTTGTCGAGATTTATGACCGAAATATCGCCGTATTTTTGGTAGAGGTAACGAATGAAATTGCTGCCGATAAAGCCCGCTCCGCCGGTGACAAGGAAAGTGGTCATCTCCTATTTCCCAAACTTGATTTTATTTTCTGCCTATCGCAATAACATCAGGCAGGATAACTTGTAAACCCTGAAAATGTACAAAGGCGGCGCTATAAAGTCAACTTGAATATTGCTTCTTTTACTGCAACCTTTTTGCCATTTTTCTATTAATGGTTTCTTATTGTCATATTCCTGAAAATCATTAAATTCTTCCATAAATAGTAACTGGTGAGTGCTTATGCAGAAAAATCTACGCATAGCCGCAGCGCAGATCAATGCGGCCGTCGGCGATCTTGAAGGAAACCGTCGCAAAATTCTCGAAATCCTCGAAACAGCAAAGAAAAACAACTGCCTGTTGGTTGCTTTTCCGGAACTCGCATTGACGGGCTACCCTCCTGAAGATCTGGTATTGCGAAAACATTTTGTTGCCGACCAATTGCGCATTCTGCAGGAAATTGCCGCCGCCACTGAGGAGATGGTCGTTGTTGCGGGATTTGTCGATCAGGATGATCAGTTTCTTTACAACAGCGCTGCAGTTCTACAGAAAGGCCGCGTGCAGGCTGTCTACCGTAAAATCCATTTGCCGAATTACAGCGTTTTCGACGAAGAGCGCTATTTCGAACCCGGACGCGAGCCGATGGTGCTGCAGGTCGACACGGTTAAAATAGGGCTGAGCATCTGCGAAGACATCTGGATCCCTGCAGGCGTCGTCGAAAGCGAGGCGTTCCAAGGCGGAGCGCCCATACTGCTGAACATTTCTGCTTCTCCTTACTCTTTGGGGAAAATTGAAACGCGCCGCCGGTTGCTGCAGTCCAAAGCGCAGCTCTGTCAGGCTTATATCGTCTATGTTAATCTCGTCGGCGGCCAGGACGAGCTGGTGTTCGACGGGTCCAGCCTGTTCGTCTCGCCGGACGGCGAAATTTTGCAGGAAGCGGCCTCCTTCGCAGAGGATCTGATGTTTTGCGACATCGCCTTGGAGGCGGTCGAAGAAAAAAGAAAAGGAAACTATTTCGTTAACATGGCCGCTTCCTTTAAATCGCCGTTCGCAGCCTGGAAAACGATCACCCTGTCGTCAAAGATTGACCGGCCTGTACCCTTGCCGAAGGCAACAATGAAATCCATTGCCGACGATGAAGAGGAGATTTACCAAGCGCTCGTACTCGGACTTCAAGATTACGTGCGTAAAAACGGTTTTCGGAAGGTGGTTTTGGGATTGAGCGGGGGCATCGACTCGGCGCTGGTTGCGGCACTGGCCGCCGATGCTTTAGGTGCGGAAAACGTCATCGGCATTACCATGCCCTCGCAATTCAGTTCAATCGGCAGCGTCCAAGATTCAAAAAAGCTTGCTGAAAATCTCGGCATTCAATTGCTCGAGCTTCCCATCACAAAGATATTTTCGAGCTATTTGGAGCTTTTAAGCGAAACCTTTAAAGGCCTGGAACCGGACATTACCGAAGAAAACCTGCAGGCAAGAATTCGCGGTAATCTGGTGATGGCGATCTCGAACAAGTTTGGTTGCCTGGCCCTCACTACCGGCAATAAGAGCGAGGTCAGCGTCGGTTATTGCACTATTTACGGCGATATGGCCGGCGGCTTTTCGCCGCTGAAGGACGTTTTCAAAACGATGGTGTATCGGCTGGCGGAATACCGAAATCGTCGCGCTGGGTTCGATCTTATCCCGCGGGCAATAATCGAAAAGGCTCCTTCCGCCGAGTTACGGCCGAATCAGACGGATCAGGATTCCTTACCTCCTTATCCGTTGCTCGACCAAATTTTACAAAAATACATCGAGCAGTCGAAAAGCGTTCAGGAAATTGTTGCAGAGGGGTTCGATGAGGAAACGGTGCGTCGTGTAGCCAAAATGGTGGATATGAGCGAATTCAAACGCCGCCAGGCTGCTCCGGGCATCAAGATCACGCCGTTGGCTTTCGGCAAGGACCGACGTATGCCGATCACTAATCTTTATCGTGTTTAGCAGCGCTTTTAGAGATTTTGTTTCAAGACGTCCGCTCTCCCCCTGACAAATCCGTAAGCATAATAGCACAGAATCGGGAAGGTGAGCGGGCTCACCAACACAAATTTGAGAAAATCAAACGGGCTGTAGCGCAGCAGCCGAAATCCGATGGCGGCCATGCGTGCAAAAGGCAAAAGGACAATCAAGACCGGATAGTCAATAAAAACTTTGCCTTTCAATTGGTATTTCCTGCGATTAAATGCCGCACCGTATCCGAGTTCAAACTGATTCTTAAAGATCTTTGACGGTCGCGTTCGATTGCGGTGCCAGATAACCGCTTTGGGTTGATGAAACAATGTTTCGCCGTTCTTTTTGAGCATTCGACAATAGATACTGTCGCTGCCTTTGATTTGATCAATAAAAAGACCGTATTTTTGAACGATTTCCCGCTTCAGACTCAGATTGCCGGTACCAAAATGGGAATTGCGGGTTGTTTCAAAAGGTTTTAAAAGATCACTGCACTCCAACAAATAATCGATCGTTCCCCACAGACTCCACGAAGTCCCATTTTTTACCCGGCCGCCGACGACTGCATAACCGCGCCGGTGCGATTCAACCAAATATTTCAACCAATGCCTATGGACAATGCAATCTGCATCCGTGAAAGAGAAAAATTGCCCTTTGGCTTCACGAATCCCGTAATTTCTTGCCGTACCCGGGAAAGCACGTTGCTGCAGCTCAATGACGCGAATCTGGGGAAAACGATCGCGCAAGAGCGAGGCCGTATCGTCGCCGCTTGAATCTACAACAATGACTTCATATTCAAATTCGGTTTCTTGGTTAAGAACTGAGGAAACGGCATCGAAAATATATTCTTTGTTTTTATAGGAGGGTATGATAACAGAGACCAAAGGTTCAGAGCTCATAGTTCCTCGTTTGGATTGGGATATACATGAAGGTCGGATTATTGCTGGAGCGTACGCCGGTAAAGGAACGGTAAAGAGAAAAAACAAGTGCACCCACAGGGACTCGAACCCCGAACCAACTGATTAAGAGTCAGCTGCTCTACCTGTTGAGCTATGGGTGCAAATCGTGAAGGCGGCGGGAATCGAACCCACGACCGACGGCTTAAAAGGCCGCTGCTCTACCTAGCTGAGCTACGCCTTCCGGCGGATAACAATATAAAAATATTTCAGATTTTAAGCAATAAAAATCCGCTGTTTTAGCGTTCTATTCGAATAGTCTGCCGCATTCTTTGCTTCAACTTTGGGTAGAGCATTGATACGGCTGCTGCCTTTATCAATGCGGATGGAAAGAAAAAAATCGTTCCGGCTTTCAACGCCTGATCCCAACCTAACTTTTGGTGAATAATGAAATCGAAAACGGCTTTCAGCCACAGGGAACCAAACAAAAGGTGAATGATCTGCAGGCCTAACAAAGCAATTGTCAAGGAAACAAATCGCAGATTGCGTTGAAATATACGGGAAGAATAATAAGCAAGGACCGGAAGACCGATGAGATAACCGAACGTCGGTTGCAATAAATAATGAGGGCCGCCGCCTCCGGCAAACACCGGTAGTCCCAATAATCCCAACAGCAGATAAACGCATTGGCTTGCCGCAGCCCATTTAGGGGGAAGAAGGGAGCCCGACAAAAGCGTGAACAGCGTTTGGAGGGTCATCGGTACCGGATAGAAAGGAATTTTAAGCCAAGCACCGACCGCCGTCAAGGCAGTCATAAGCCCGGAAAGAACCATCATGCGAACGAACCAACCCATACTTTTTTATTTCCACTTTCGCCTTGCATTTACTCTTATCCTTGCCTACATTTTTTCAAAATTAGAGCAAACATGATAAAGTTCGTACGACTATTTGCACCTTTCGGACGTAAGGATACAAGGTTTCTCCTGTTTTTTTTGGCGCTGACACTGGTCCGGCCTTCCATTGCATCCGAAAAGCTTCTTCACAGATTTGACCTTCACTATTGTTTTGTTCATTCGCCATACGGACTTCCGCCCGTCAAAGTTGCCGTGCGGCCCAAAATCGGACTTGCTCTCAGCGGCGGCGGCTTGCGCGGCATTGCCCAAATCGGCGTTTTACAGGTATTAGAACAAGAAGACATTCCCGTCGACGTCATCGTCGGCACCAGCATAGGCGGCGTCATCGGCGGACTCTATGCGTCAGGTTATTCTCCCTCCGACCTTCTCGAAATGGCGCGAACCGTTGACTGGGGCTCGGTGTTGTCGGATGCACCGCAAAGGTCCAACCTTTTTCTGAGCGAAAAAGAAAAGCATGGCCGCGCGCTGTTAAAATTCCGTATAGAAAACGGCAATCTCGTCGTTCCTGACGCCTTAACTCCGGGCCAAAAGATCACCCAAATCTTTACCGAGCTGATCCTCAATGCGCCCATTCACGGCGACTCGTTCGATCGTCTTCGTTGTTCGCTTGTCATTGCCGCAACCGACATGCTGACCGGTTCCCAGGTGCTTTTGAAGCAGGGCGATCTGGCACAAGCCATGCGCGCCACTATTGCGTTGCCTTTGTTGTTTGCCCCTGTCGAGCTTGGTCAGAGCCTTTTGGTCGACGGCGGCGTGGTCAGCAACATCCCGGTAAACGAAACCCGTGGCGCCGGGGCGGATTTGGTGATTGCCGTCGATACCACTTCGCCTTTACGGCCCCGCGATGAAATCAACGCACCATGGGAAATTGCCGATCAAATTACAACAATCATGCAGCAGGAACAAAATCGGCGTCAGCTCGAACTCGCAGACATAGTCGTTTCCTTTGCCGATGTGGCCTCGCACTCTTCCAATTATGCCGCCATGGAAAGCCTTTTTCAAGAAGGCGTTAACAGAATGCGGGAACAAATTCCCAAAATCCGCCGGCTGCTGGTGCAGCGAAGCTTTGCCGAGCGCGACAGTATTGTGCTAATCGATGAGATTAAATGGGCAAACCCCGCTTCAAGAGCTCAAGAAGAGATTGAAAGAGATTTTCCTTTCTCCACGAGCATGAGTGAAATCAATTATCTCCTTCACCGGCTGTTTGCTTCCGGAGATTATGAAAGATTGTCTGCTGATCTGGTGCGCAAAGACGAGCACACCGTTTTGATTATTCACGCCGAAGAGAATCCCATTCTCAAGGATATCGTCATTTACGGTGCTTCAATTTTTCCGCAGGATTCTTTGAAAAATGCTTTTGCCGAAGCATTGGGGCGTCCCTACAGCAGCCGCCGTATGGAAAATGCCGTTGCTCGCCTTCTTACTCAGTATCGCGAAAAAGGTTTTTCATTGACGCGAATTGACCGTGTCGTTTTTGACAAAGAACAAGGAATCGCTGCCGTCTATCTGTCCGAAGGACTGATCCATGAGCTTTCCATAACCGGCTTGAAAAAGACCAAACGCTATGTCGTCGATCGTGAGCTTGCCGTTCATCAGGGCGAGTTTTTCCGACTCGACCGCGCCCGCACCAGCCTGGAAAACATCTTTGCCTCAGGACTTTTCCGCGCCGTTAATCTCTACGTAAATAGCCGTGAAAATCTTCATCGAGTGGAATTCCGCCTCCAGGAAAGGCCTTCGACCATGCTGCTTACCGGCGTAAGGGTGGATACCGACCGCGGCGCCAAAATCTTTGGCGAGCTGGCGGATGAAAACTTTAACGGTACCGGCAATGATTTGACGATTCATCTGCAGTACGGCGGAAAGGATTTTAAAACCTTCATCGGCTATACGGCAGATCAGATATTTCAAAGCCTATATACCGCGCGCGTCAACTTTCATCATTATCAATCCGAATACTTTGCTTATGAAAAGCTTCGCCGAACCGGAAGATACCTCCGCATCGCTTCAGGAATGGATGCAGAGCTGGGGCGACAGATCGCCCGCTTCGGCGCCTTGTCGGCTTTGCTGCGCATGGAGGAAATCGATTTGGATCCGCTGGGCGGCTACGGCTATGACACAGGCAGCCTGCGCATCAATACGCTGGGGTTCAAGACCGTGGTCGATACTCGCGATCAAGTCCCTTTTGCACACAGCGGCAAACATCATGTCTTCTTTTATGAAATTTCTTCGGGCCGATTTCTGGGTGCGGATATCTCTTTTTTTAAAGTCATGAATCAGCTTTCCACCCACAATCCCATCGGCAAAGCCTGGACTTTTTCGCCGAAAATCATTTGGGGGACCTCGGACATGACCACGCCCTATTCCGAGCAGTTTCGCATCGGCGGGCGCAGCTCGTTTCCCGGACTTTACGAAGGGCAACTTTGGGGGCGACAGATGTTCCAAGCCGGCGCCGAACTTCGCCGAGAATGCTGCCGCCTCGCTTCAATGCCCTTCTACCTGGCCGTTCAGTTCAATACCGCAGCGGCTTGGAACCGCTTCGAGTCGGTGCAGCGATCGGATTTCATTACCGGCTTTGCGGTCGAAGCAGCCGTCAAGACGCCTGCCGGGCCTCTACAGCTTACAATTGCCAAAGCTTCTAGACAGAGTCCAATGCTGCATTTCTCTGCCGGATTTGAGTTCTAATAAGGCAAGTGTTAAAGAAGGCCTTTTCTATAGGCCGACGCATCAAGATCTGGTGCTTGATCGCGTCGTTCCTATATCATTGAGTTATCATCCCCCGAAAGCTTCGATCCTATGACCGGCTGATAATTGAATTGCTGCCGAACAAAACAGCCTCTTTTTGCCGTCTTTTTTGCCGACTCAGGCTTTCTTTAACGACTCTTCCGGTGCAATCAAGAGCTTGGCTATAACATCTTTTTGTGCCAAAGCAATAATTACCTCCCCGACAGCCGCACGATTGGCGACTTTGAGGCCGGAAGCCTTGATCTTTTTCATTTTTCCGCTTTTAGAGATAATGAGAAGCATTGTCTTTTCATCGGCTTCCAAAGCCGCTGCGATCGTGCCGGTTTTATCGGATATTTTATGAGTAATGACGCCCTTGCCGCCGCGATGAATCAGGGCATATTCCTTTAAAGGCGTCCGTTTCGCATATCCGCGCTGCGTTATGGTGACCAGAAAACCGTTCGGTCGCGCCACTCTAACCAGCGCAATCACTTTATCACCGTCCTCAAGCGTAACTCCGCGCATACCGCCTGCCGCCAATCCGGTATCGCGAACTTCCTGGTCGGAAAAACGTATTGCAAATCCGCCAGCCGTTACCAGGACAATCTCGTCCTCGCCGCTCGTTTCCACAACGCCCGCCACTCGTTCCCCTTCTTTGAGCGAAATGACCGACAAACCGCCCTCTTTGGGTTTGGAAAGCGAAGCCAGTTGAACTCTCTTGACTTGACCGTCACGGCAGGCCAAAAACACGAATTTTCCCTCTTCGAATTTGGTTTCGATCACTCCTATGATCTTTTCGTCATTCTGTAGTGAGAAAAGACGCGCTAACGGCGTGCCGTTGCCTTCGGGGGAAACCATCGGGATAAAGCTGGTGCGCAAAGGATAGCAATTGCCCAAATCGGTAAAGAACAAAAGGTGCCGACTGTTGGTCGAAACAAAGATTCTTTCAACAAAATCCTTATTTCTCTCCGCCTTTAAAGCTTGCTGTTCATGCAGATAATCAGCCTGGGACCAGCGCCGGATCCAATTGTCGTGAGTGAGGGTAATGATGAATTCTTCTTCCTGCATCAACTCTTTGATGCTTTTGCTTACTTGGGATTTACCAATAATCTGCGTCCGTCTGGGGTCGCCGAATTTTTTCTTCAGCTCGATCAGTTCTTCCTTGACGACCTGCATGCGCAGCGCTCTGCTGGCCAAAATAGCCTTTAAACGCTCGATAAGTTGAATGATCTCGCGATACTCCTGTTCGATCTTTTGTCTCTCCAGGCCGGTAAGCCGTTGCAGGCGCATATCCAAAATGGCCTGCGCCTGAATTTCAGAAAGCTTGAAACGCTTCATCAAATTGGTGCGCGCCGTATCCACCGTTTTGGACTTTTTAATAATTGCGATTACTTCATCGATATTGTCCAGTGCAATGATGTATCCTTCCAAAATATGGGCGCGGCGTTCAGCTTTGTCCAGTTCGAAACGGCTGCGGCGTAATACGACGTCGTGACGAAAGCGAATGAACTCGGTCAGCATGTCCTTCATGGAAAGGACCTTGGGCTGACCATCGACCAAGGCCAAAAGGATGACGCCGAACGTGCTTTCCATCTGAGTGTGGGCATAGAGGGCTTTGAGGATCTTTTCGGCAGAGACGTCTTTGCGCAATTCAAATACGATGCGCATGCCCTCGCGGTCCGATTCGTCACGCACTTCCGTGATGCCGTCGAGCTTTTTCTCGCGCACCAACTCGGCCACCCGCTCCAAAAGCGCGGCTTTGTTGACCTGATAGGGGATTTCAGTGACGACGATCCGTTCGCGGCCGCCGCGCATGTCTTCAAAATGCGCTTTTGCGCGGACAATGAGCTTGCCTCGTCCAGTTTTGAAATATTCGTCGATCTCCTCGTCGCCGAAAATCATGGCGCCGGTCGGAAAGTCCGGCCCCTGAATGTACTTGCGCAAGGCTTCGGCCTTGAGATTGGGTTGATCGATCAGCGCGACCAGCGCGTCGACCACTTCGCTGAGGTTATGCGGAGGGATGTTGGTCGCCATACCCACGGCGATGCCGGACGACCCATTGACCACCAGGGTCGGCAGCAGCGAAGGCAGCACCGAAGGTTCCTGCAGCGTATCATCGAAATTGGGAACGAAATCGACGGTATCTTTGTCGATATCGCGCAGTACCTCTTCGGCAATGGGAGCGAGCCGAGCTTCGGTATAGCGCATCGCTGCCGGCGAATCTCCGTCAATGGAGCCAAAGTTCCCCTGGCCGTCCACCAGAGGATAACGCAGAGAAAAGTCCTGTACCATGCGCGCCATGGCATCATAAATGGCGCTGTCGCCATGAGGATGGTATTTGCCGAGCACCTCGCCGACGATACGCGCGCTCTTTTTATAGGCCGCCGTAGGCCGCAGCCCCAGTTCCAACATTCCGTACAGAACCCGACGATGGACGGGTTTGAGGCCGTCGCGCACGTCCGGCAAAGCCCGAGCCACGATAACCGACATCGAATAGTCGATATAAGAGTTCTTGAGCTCCTCTTCAATTAAAACCGGAATGATCTTTTCATTGACCTGTTCCATGATGTTCCTGCATTATATTCGTTTCGGACCGGCTTGGCGAAACCGTGTAGGTTAATGTCAAAAGTCCAAGGTCAAATGTCCAAGTTGCGCACGTATTTGGCGTTTTCTTCGATGAACTGTCGGCGCGGCTCTACCTTGTCGCCCATCAGTTTGGAAAAAAGAATGTCGGCCTCAAAAGCCTCATCAATGGTCACCTGCAGCATGGTCCGATTAAGCGGGTCCATCGTTGTGCGCCACAATTGCTCGGGATTCATTTCACCCAAGCCTTTGTAGCGCTGGATTTCGATCTTTTCCTGACCGTTTTTGTTCAATTTCTTAAGCAGTTCTTCCTTTTCGTCGTCGTCGTAGAGATAGTACTCATCCTTGCCGTGTTTAACGCGGTAAAGCGGCGGTTGGGCAATAAAAAGCCGTCCTTTTTCGATGATCTCCCGCATGTGGCGGAAAAAGAAGGTCAGGAGCAGGGTACGAATGTGGTGGCCGTCGACGTCGGCGTCGGTCATGATGATAATTTTGCCGTAGCGCAATTTTTCGATGTCAAAGTCGGCGCTGCCGATGCCGGTACCCAGAGCAGATACGATAGTGCGGATCTCTTCATTACCGAGCATTTTGTCGATGCGCGCTTTTTCGACATTGAGAATTTTTCCGCGCAGAGGCAGGATGGCTTGAAAACGACGGTCGCGTCCCTGCTTGGCGCTGCCGCCTGCCGAATCGCCCTCGACGATGAACAGCTCGGTTCGTTCCGCTTCCCGCAGCGAGCAGTCCGCCAGCTTGCCCGGCAGACCTTCGCTTTCCAAAGCGCTTTTGCGACGGGTGAGCTCCTTGGCTTTGCGCGCTGCTTCACGGGCATGCGCCGCCTGCCGGCACTTTTCGATGATCCGTCTGGCCTGCGCCGAATTGTTTTCCAACTCGCGCATCAGCCGTTCGTTGACGATCGACTCGACGATGCCTCGCACCTCGCTGTTGCCCAAGCGCGTTTTGGTTTGACCCTCGAACTGCGGTTCCGCCACTTTGACGCTGACCACCGCGGTCAAACCCTCGCGCACATCGTCGCCCGTAAGCGGAGGATCATCGCTCTTTAGCAGTTTGTTCTTAAGGGCAAAGCTGTTTAACGTGCGCGTGAGCGCCGTTTTAAATCCGATCAGATGCGTACCGCCTTCCACCGTGTGAATGTTGTTAACGTAAGAATAGGTGTTTTCAACGTAACTGTCGGTATAGTTGATGGCGATCTCGACGCTAACGCCTTCCCGCTCGTCGGAAAAATAGATCGGCTTGCGCAGCAGCGAGTCGCGATTTTGGTCAAGATATTCAACGAACGCCGCCAAGCCGCCTTTATAGCGAAAGACCTCTTCTCTGCCTGTCGCCTCTTCCCGAATGGAGATCTTGAGGTCCTTGTTCAAAAAGGCAAGCTCGCGCAGGCGTTCCGATAAAAGCTCGAAACTGAATTTGCGTTTTTTAAAGATCTCGCCGTCGGGCAAAAAACCGACTTTGGTGCCGGTAGATTTCCGGCGGCCGACGACGCGAACCGGTGTGGTCGGCTCGCCTCTCGAATACTCCTGACGCCATACCTTTCCGTCCCGCGCCACCTCCACCCATAGCCACTCGGACAGCGCATTGACGACCGAAACGCCGACGCCGTGCAGTCCCCCGGACACTTTGTAGGCTTTTTTGTCGAACTTGCCTCCCGAATGGAGAACCGTCATGACGATTTCCAGCGCCGACTTGCCGTACTCCGGGTGTTCGTCGACCGGGATGCCCCGACCGTTGTCTTCGACAATGATGCTTCCGTCACGGCACATCACGACTTCGATTTCAGTACAAAAACCGGCCAGCGCCTCATCAATGCTGTTGTCGACAACTTCGTATACGAGATGATGCAGTCCGCGTACCGATACATCGCCGATGTACATGGCCGGCCTCTTGCGCACGGCATCCAGACCCTTAAGGACCTGGATTTGACTGGCATCATAGGTTTCCGGAGCTGGAGTGTTCTGATTCATATTCTTCTTTCAGAAAAAACGAATGTCCTTAATCACGCCCTCGCCGAGCTTTTCGGCAATCTTTTGCAGAATCAGGGGTTTTTGAAAAAGCAGCTCAGTCCGCCAAGTCATTCCTGCGACTTTGACGTAGAGAATCCCGTTATCGACGCGGTCTGCCTGAGCGATGCGCGTCAGCGTCGGCCCGACGATCTGCGGCCATATCTCCAGCACGCGCATCTGATCGACCTTTTTTTCAAAGCCGAGCTCGCGAAACAGCGACTCGATCGCCTCGCCGAGCGATTTGGGATCACGCCCCATCCTCGGCCCTCACCTGTCCGTTTTCGATACGATAGGCGGCGGCTTGTTCCCAATCAAGACCGGCCTGCCGAGCCCATAGAAAATCCAGACTTGTACCGGTAATGAAAATCTGAGCCGGCGCGTCGAACAAGGCAAGCGCTGCGGCGCTTCGCTCGCGATCCAATTCGGAAAAGAGATCGTCGAGCAAAACAATCGGGCTGGTTCCGGTTCGATTGCGTAAAATCTCCACTTCCGCCGCCTTGAGACTAATTAGAGCGCTTTTATGCTCCCCGGCTGATCCGAACTTGCGCAGCTCGACATCGTCAATCCAAAAGACGAAATCATCGCGGTGCGGTCCTACGAGCGAGACTCCTCGGCGAATTTCCGCCTGTCGAAACCTTTCCAGTTCGCGACGAAAAGCCTCCTCCGGTGCCTTTTCATTATATTCAGCATTCGGCTGATAAAGGATTTGCAACTTCATGCGATTTCCGCTTATGCGCCTGTAACAGGACTCCAGTACCGGATTCAGCTCATCGACCAGCTGCCTGCGCGCCCGCATCACTCGTACGCCCAACTGAATCAACTGCTCGTCCCAAATTTCCAGCTGCTCGTGCACATCGCGACGCCCGGCTTGAACAGCCGAAAGCACGCTGTTTCGCTGACGCAGAACATGATCGTACTGCTTGAGATCTTCAAGGCCGCTTCGTGAGGTCTGCGATAGCAGCATGTTGAAAAATCGTCGTCTTTGCTGCGGGCTGCCGGCAGTAATTTCCCGATCGCCTTCCCAAAGGCAAGCCGCCGGAAACTCCCCGGTCAATGCGGAATAGCGCTGCAGCCGTTTTTCATCCACGCTGATCTGCTTGCCGGAAGACTTTTCGTATAGAACCGCAACCCGCCGCACGATCGATTTTTCATTTTGAAAAAATCCTTCAATAAAATATCCCGTCCCGCCGAACGGAACGATCTCCTCATCTTCATGCGTGCGGAAACTCTTGGCCAGGCAAAGAAGATGAACGGCTTCGATCAGATTCGTCTTTCCCTGTGCATTATCCCCAAAAATAAAATTCAAGCCGGGACTAAACTGCAGGCGCGCCGCGCCAAGATTGCGGAACTTGTGGACCGCCAACTCCTGCAGGATCATCCGTTATGCCGACTCCCTATTCGGCCTCTTCGCTGATGCGGATCGGCATGAGCAGCATCAGAATGTCTTCGTTTTCCTGCTGTTCCGCCGGCCGAATGATGGCGGCGCTGTTGCTGTCCTTCAATTCGAAAACCACTTCATCCGTATCGATATGCCGGAGAATGTCCAACAGATAGGCCGAGTTGTAGCCGATCTGCATGCCGTCATGCGAAAACTCGACCGGCATCGATTCCTTGGCTTCGGCACCGAATTCGATGTCTTCCGAATAGACGGTCATTTCCATTGGGGATATGACCAGACGAACCTGGTTGGTGAGCGAACTGGAAAAGATGGAAACGCGGCGCAGAGTGGAGATAAACAGATCGCGATTCAGACGCAGCCGCTTGTCGTTATCCACGGGAAGGACGCGCTCATAGTTGGGGTAAACGGCATTGATCAGCTTGGAATAGATGATGGTTTTCGGCAGACGGAAGAGCACATGATCCTTGCCGACCTGCATGCCCACTTCTTCGGCGTCGTCCAGGTTGCGCAGCATCAAATTCAAAGCTTTGGTCGGCACGATCATCTTGAGCTTCATGTCCGAATCGGCGGCTTGAAAATTCATGCGCTTGATCCGCGCAAGACGATGGCCGTCCGTTGCGACAAAGACCAGATCGCCGTCAACCAGTTCGATGTTGATGCCCGTCAGCGCCGGCCGAAGTTCGTCAGTCGAAACGGCAAAAATTGTCTTGTTCGTCATCCGCGCCAGGGTTTCGCCTGTCAGGGTGAGAACCTGTTCGCCTTCTTCGACGATGATGTTGGGGAAATCTTCCCGCGGCTGCACCGAGATTTTGTACTCGCCTTTGTCGGTTTTGAGTATGATCTTGTCGCCGCCGTCGGTGCGAATATTGACCGGAACTTCGGGAAGCTCGCGCACAATCTCGGCAAAGAGTTTGGCAGGAACCGCAACCGCTCCCTCTTCATCACTGTCGACGTCCACCGAGGTTGTCACCGAAATCTCGAGGTCGGTGCCGGTCAGCTGAAGTTTGCCTTCCTTTAGTTCCATCAGCAGGCAGGTGAGAATGGAAATCGTCGTTTTTTGCGGCACGACGCCCACAACTTTATGGAGCGCTTCATAAAGGTCAGACTTGGCAATAGTGAAATTCATGGTGCCTCCACAGTTTTCCAGGTCAAAATAACGATTATCAATCAATTATTCAAGGCCGATGCTTTTGCCGCCGCCCTCTTTTAAAGAAGAGCAATCTCGATTTTATTTTTAATGTTTTCCACCTGCTCGCGCACCTTGGGATCTTCAAGCATCAGCTGTTCGATTGTCGATACGCCATGAATGACGGTGCTGTGGTCCCGTCCGCCGAAATGAAGCCCTATCGTCTTGAGCGAGCTGTCCGTCATCTGTTTGCACAAATACATGGCAATTTGCCGCGCCATGACGATCTCCTGCTTGCGGGTCTTGGCGCGCAGCAGATCATCGGGAATATGAAAGTAATCGGCAGTCGCCTTTTGGATGAACTCGATGCTCACCGCCTTCATCTTGGGCAGACAGATATCCTTCAGCAGCCGTTTGGCTAAATCCAAAGTAATATCCTCGTCGTTTAGAGAGGCGTAAGCCAACAAACGAATGAGAGCGCCTTCCAACTCGCGAATGTTCGACGTAATGTTGGTCGCTATGAATTCTAAAATTTCGTTCGACAGATCGAGGCCGATTTCCTCCGCTTTGGCCTGAAGAATCGCCAGCCGCGTTTCCAAGTCCGGTTGTTGAATATCGACGACCAATCCCCATTGGAAGCGGGAAATCAGGCGTTCTTCGATTCCGTTCAATTCTTTCGGCGGCCGATCCGACGAAAGTACAATCTGCTTGCCGCGATTGTGAAGGGTATTGAACGTATGGAAAAATTCTTCCTGCGTTCTTCCCTTGTTGCTGAAAAATTGGACGTCGTCGACGATCAGCAAATCGACATTCCGGTAAAGTTCGCTGAACTCGGTTGTCTTGTTTCGCTGAATCGAGTTGATGAACTCCATGGTGAATCGTTCGCTGTCGACATAGAGCACACGCCGAATGCTGCCGTTCGATTTGACGTAATTGCCGATGGCCTGAATCAGATGCGTTTTTCCGAGGCCGACGCCGCCGTATATCAGCAAGGGATTAAAGCTGGTGCCTCCAGGCGATTTGGCCACGGAAAAAGCCGCCGATTTTGCGAACTTGTTGCAGTCTCCCTCGATAAAAGAGTCAAAGGTAAAGCGCTCGTTCAAATTGGAGGCAAAGGTGTTACGCACCGTCGGCGCGGAACGGACCGGACTGAACTGCATCGCCTGCGTCGTCGAATCGACAAGAATGGAATACTGCAGCTTGACCTGATCGCCCAATACCGTCTTTAAAGCGCGGTTCATCACGTCGCTGTAATGGGACTCGAGCCATTCATAGTAAAATTGGCTCGGCACCTGAATCGTCAAAACGTTGTTCTCCAATTTCGTCGCCTTGATCGGGCGAAACCAGGCGGCGTAGCTGTTCTCATCGACCTCGCGCCGCAAGATTTCGAGAATCGATTGCCAAACGGCGCCGATTTCTGCGGACATATTCTTTCCTCAAATTAAATCTGATTTATAAAGTTGAGTACGACTTTCCGGAGCCTTCTTCAAATTATCCACACCAGAATATCAGTTATCCACAAGTACGCGCAAATCCGAAAACAGACCCAACTTTAGCATATAGTAATTTTATGGATCTACTGAATTCGAGTTATCCACAACATCTTGAAGAGGCTTGCCAAACCGCCCCGTGTATTGAAAGGGGATGGCGCGACTTTTCCACATCATGTTTTTCATCCTCTCTTCACTTTAATTTAATAAAGAACGAGATAATATCCAGAATAAATGTGGACAAAATCGCCCTGAATACAATTTTTATTTTCATTTGCGGCAGCAAAAGAATTATTGCTTGATAAAGAGTCCGCCTCTCTCTATATTAAAATCAAACAACCAAAGTTGTGCGTCCTCTGCGGCGCATTTTTTTGTGGAGAGATAGGAATCGTTTTATGGTCATCAAATCAGTAGCAATACGTGCATTCAAGTCGATTTTCGATTTGACGCTGGAAGTAAATCCCAAAATCAACGTCTTTATCGGCGCGAATGAAAGCGGCAAGACCAATTTTCTCAAAGCCATCGAAGCCTTTCGGCCAGACATTCCATACGATTCAAGTCTGACGTGTCAATACTCCAACAATTATTATATGGGCAAATGCCCTGAAATAACGCTCGAGTTTTCAGGCCTGACAAAAGAGAACCGTCACAAACTTGTTCACATTTCCGATGTCTTTAAGGACGTGGAAAGCTTTCAGATCCGCCGCGATGCACCCGAGATTTCAGATTATCACTTGATCATCGGCGATCAGGAGATCGAAAATGTTAATATGGTGCAGCTGCTCAAGGCGCTGCCCAAGATTATTTATTTCAGCAATATTCCCCTGCTGAAAAACAAGGTCGATTACGACAGCCTGATTTCCAACAGCTCGGCTTTCTTGACCGAAAAGAATCTGCTCAAGATCGGCGGCATAGAGGACTATGAGCTGCTTTTTGAGGACAGTACGCGCGGTCGGCGCGCCTGCGAAGAGGCAAGCCGTATCATTACGGAGCAAATTCGCCGAGTATGGACGCAGGAAGACAGCATCGAAATCAAGCTGAACGTCAACGGCCGCGTTCTCTACATTGACTTTGCCGATGCGACCACCGTGCTCGATACGCCGGAATCGCGTAGCCTCGGCTTCCGCTGGTACCTTTCCTTTTATGTCAACTTTATCTCGCAGACCTTTGAGGGTCGTTCGAACGAGTATATTTTCCTTATCGACGAACCGGGCATTCATCTGCATCCGGCCGGACAGAAGGACCTCATCAAGGTTATCGAAGATCTGTCGCTCAAGAATCAAATCTTTTACACGACTCACTCGCCTTTCCTAATCGACCGAGCCTATCCGGAACGCGTTTTCCTTGTCAGTAAGGACAAAACCGGCACCAAAATCGACAGTCGTTCTTATCGCGAAAATTGGCGGCCGCTGCGCAAACAGATCGGCCTGACGGTCAGCGACCTCTTTTTCTTTAGCGAAGACAGTCTGATCCTCGAAGTCCCAACGAAGAAAAAGTGGAATATTTTTAAACGATTCAGGGTGGACGGAGGCGAATGAGCGGCTCATTATGTGATGTGCCCGGCCTCCGCGTCGGGCATTTTCATGATGGGAAGGCAAGGACCGGCTGCACTGTGGTTCTTCCGGACAAGCCGGCGGTCTGCGGGGTGGATGTGCGCGGCTCAGCACCCGGCAGCCGCGAAACCGATCTGCTGCAGCCGGTTCGGTTGGTGCAGACGGTCGACGCAGTTCTCCTGACCGGCGGCAGCGCTTTCGGCCTGGCCGCCGCCGACGGCGTGGTCCGGTTTCTGGCTGAACAGAAACGCGGCTTCGACACAGGAGTAGCCAAGGTGCCTATTGTTCCTGCAGCCGTCATTTTCGATCTCGCCGTAGGGGATGCCCAAGTCAGGCCCAATCCTTCCTTCGGTTACCAGGCCTGCCTGAATGCCGAAGCCTATTCTCAACAACAGGGGCTTGTAGGCGCCGGGTGCGGCGCCACGGTCGGCAAGCTTTTGGGCGTGGAACGCTCATCGCCCGGCGGATTGGGTATGGCATCCATGCGTTTGCCGGACGGTCTGGTCGTGGCCGCCTTGGCGGTCGTCAATGCCCTCGGTGAAGTGATCGACGAGAAAGGGACAATCCTGGCCGGCATTCGGGGTGAAGGCCGAGAATTCATTCCTTCATTAGAGGTGCTCGCCGCTTCCGGACCTTTGTCGTTTCGTCCGCACAATACGACTTTGGTCGTGGCAGCGACGAACGCGCGCCTTACGCGCGAAGAGGCCGTCAAAGTCGCCCAAATGGCTCAAGACGGAGTTGCACTGGCCGTGCGTCCCGCCCACACCATGCTCGACGGTGACATTGTTTTTGCTTTATCTGTAGGAGAAGCGGCGGCGGATGTCAGCCGAATCGGCGCCTTTGCGTGCCAAGTCGTCGCCCAAAGCATCCGAAACGCTGTTCTGGCTTCATTGAAACAGTCTTCCTAAGTTCCGGATAAAAAAAAGCCGCCTCGTTTTCGAGGCGGCTTTTTTGTTTGAATAAATCTTAATTAAAGTTATATCGCAGGCTGACCATCAGGCGCCAAACATCGGCAAAAGTAGCAGTCTGTTCATAGGATTTTGAAATCAACTTTCCGTTGATGTTGCGCAGACGGTACTGCGCTTTGCCTTCCGCATCCGCCGGTCCGCCTTCTTTAGCACTGGGGACGATCAAAGGTTGAGTCGTCACCAGACGTTTGCCGACGCCCCAATCCGAATTCAGCAAATTCGTGAAATTGAGAAAGTCGATACGCAGCTGCAGGGTGTTGCGTTTTTCAAAAAGACTTGCAAAAAGTTCCTGAGTAATGCTGAAATCAGCGCGCCATACCATCGGCAACAGCACGCCGTTGCGCTCGGCATATTTGCCGCGACGAGAACTCAGGTACTTGTCCTGCCGGATAAAGTTTTCCCACGCAATCTCTTGCTCTTGGGCAGTGAAAGTGACGCCCTTATCCGTGTAGGTCTGGAAATTCATTTCCGAGCGATCGCGCGGAATGTAAATCAGGTCGTTGGCTGTGCCGCCGTCTCCATTCAGATCGCCGCTAAAGACATAGCTGGCGGTACCCTGATTGTAGCCGTCCAGAACCAGGGAGAAAGTGGTCGCGCCAAAGTCGAAATACTCGGCGCGGTAGGACACGGCGCCGATAACCCGGTGACCCGGCGAAGTCGAAGCATAGGCTACACCAGGCTTGTTCGGATTGCCGGAATGCGGATTGTTGTTCCAGGAACCGAAAGCGATGGAACCGGGATCGACCGTATTCTTGGAAACACCATACGAATAGGCAACTTTGGCGAACAAACCGTTATTGAACGGCCGCTCCAACGAAGCCGTAAAGTCCCAATAGTAACCGACATTCTGGTTCTTGAGAACGATGGCGTTATCCACTTCTGCATTGATCTTGTTGCTGCCGGTCCAACGCGGACGATCGTCAGCTCCCTTGAACTTTGTGTCCGGATCCTTCAAGTTGGCATTGATGTAATAGATGCCGTTGACGTCGCGGCTGTAAATGATCTCGGCGGTACCGATAAAACCGAACGGCAGGCGCTGGTCGACGGCGATGTTGCTGCGCCAGACCTGCGGGAACTTGAAATTAGGATCGGTGAGCGCCAACTCGTAGCTCTTGGCCGGTTCTCCGGTTACCTCTTTCGGCTTGTACCAATTAGGATCCGGGTTGAACGGCCGGAGGTTGGTATTATCCAAACGTTCGAAACCGGTCAGCACACCGGTGTTGCCGATCTGGTTGGAGATCCAGACGTAAGCAGGTCGACCGGTAAAAATACCCGTGCCGCCGCGCAGCTGCGTGGAACGGTCGCCGGTCACGTCATAGTTGAAGCCTAAACGCGGCGAGAACAGCGGATTGGGATCGGGCAGCTTTTCCGTTTTGTACTGTACAGGATTGCCGTCTTCGTCTTTAAAAGTCAGAGCATTGGCCTTGTAATTCTTGTAGCCCGTATCGCCGAAGAACGGCACGTCCAACCGTAAGCCGGCAGTGATCTGCAGCTTTTTGTTGATCTGCCACTCGTCCTGGGCATAGACGCCGGCGTAAATAACTTTCAAGGGTTGGATCGGCTTAACTTGGCCGGGGATGTTCGACCAGCGGACTTGGAAGCGCCGCAAGGTCACCGGCGACTCCGTACGGTTCGGGTTCTGCAGGTAGCCGCGCGCATCGGTGTAGAAATCATCGAGCGAATTGTAAACATAGACGCTCTGTGAGCCGGGGAAGAACACATTCTCGGACTCGTAGCGCTCAAAGCTGGCGCCGAAAGTCAAGCTGTGCTTGCGCAGGTAGACCATAAAATTGTTCTGGACCTGGAAGCTTCCGTAACGCAGCTCGTTGTTCGGCGTAAACGGCTCAAACCCGAAAGAGGTGTAAACCGAACCGCCTTCCAAAATGTCGACGAACGGGAAGAAAGCGCCTCGCGATTTACGGCTTTCATCATGGTGCGAATAGCCGATGATCAGGTTATTGGCCATGTTCTTGCCGACCATCGCATTCCATTCGCCCACCAGCGAGCGAATGTTTTCCATGATGATATAGTTCGAATTCTGGAAATTGAGGCCCGTCGTATTGCTGCGGCGATTGCCGAAACCCAAAGAAGACGAGTTGGACAGCAACACATCGGTTTCGGAATCGAGATGATTGTAACGCAGGCTTAATTTGTTACGGTCGTTCAAGTTGTAGTCCAATTTGGCCAAGAAACGCATCGACGGGGTGTTGTGGTCGTAGCCCTGATAGGGACCGGTTTCGTAGCCGAAATTGGTGCGCAAAAATTCTCTTAGCTGATCAAGATCAGAGGCTTTTACGCGCGTAATGTTGCCGCCGACCGCCTGGGTTCCATCGTTGGCAACAAACGTGGTTCCCGGTTGAGTGAGCTTGTCGCCTTCATAGTTGACAAAAAAGAAAAGTTTGTTACGGATGATGGGACCGCTTAAACGAACACCGAGTCGGTTGTATTTAAACGTACCCGGATCAAAGTCGACTTCCTTGGCTTTGGTGCCGACCCAATTCTGGTTTCGCGTCTGCGTATAAATCGAACCGGAAAACTCGTTGGTGCCGCTCTTTGTGACGGTATTGACATTGGCTCCGACGAAATTGCCTTGGCGAACGTCATAGGGCGAAATGTTGACCTGCAATTGCTCAATAGCTTCCAACGCGATCGGCGCAACGCCGGTACGGTCGCCAGGCTGCCCGGCCAAGCCGAACGAGTTGTTGAAATATGAGCCGTCGACCGTCACGTTGTTCAGACGGTTGTCCTGACCGGCAAAGGAAAAGCCGAATCCGGCCGGATTATACTGCGGCGTAAGGCGGAGAAAATCCTCAATGCGGCCGGTGATCGTCGGGAGGGTGGTAATGACCTGACGATCAATGGTCGTTGCCGCGCCGGTGCGCGAGGCGCTCAAAATGGCGTTGCGTTCTGCTGTGACTTCCAACTCCTGCACCTGCAGAGCCTCTTCCACCAGCTTGAATTCCATGCGCAGGGTTTGACCCAAGGTAATGTAGACATTTTCCTGCTTTTGCGGGCGGTAGCCGATATAGCTGACCGTTACCGTGTAGGGACCGCCGACGCGCATGCCGGGGATGTTGAAATGACCATCGGCACGGGTGGCAGCGCCGAAAACGGTTCCGCTCGGCACATGCAGCGCCACAACGTTTGCGCCGGGCAAGGGCTCGCCCTTGGTGTCCGTCACCACACCACTCATCGAGCCGGTGGTTACGCCCTGCGCAAACACCAGCGCCGGCAAAAGCGCCGCGCAGATGATCACGACAGCCAGTCTTTGCAGTTTGCTCATAAACTTCCTCCATTTTTAGTTATGGGTTGTTTAGGGTTATTCCCTCTCTTAACAACTCGATTAAATTGAGCTTCGACAACGTGCAGCATGTTTGAATCAATCGTTGCCGATTAAAAAGTAGACATCCCATGTTAATCGATCATAAACTTTTTGAATTTTTCTTATCTTATGCAATACTCTCAATAAAGGTCGACGACTTGACCGCTTCCTGCAAAAAATAACGGCTTTGTTCACCTTCGTTAAACAGCAAATCCAGACCGGATAAATCGGGAATAAAGTTGCCGTATAATTGGTGGTATCGAGGCGCTTCATAGACCAACGGCCAAACCCGGAAACCGCACTTTTCGATCTCATCCGATCGGATCAGGTCGACTTTACTTTGCTCCACGAGATACTCATCACAGCCGGTCTCCTGCAGCCAGGCGATAACTCTTTGCGTACGATCTTTTACAATCGGCAAGGCGGAGGCATCGACTATCGGTCGACTAATTGCCATATTCCGGCATAAAAATAAAAAAGACTCTTTACAGAGTCTGTTTAAAAATTGTTGCGGTTGTTGTAAAAGTTCGTTTACCTCATCGGCAAGATAAAAGTAATAAGGAGAATTTTGATAATTGACCTCCAGCGTACGACAATGGTGCACAACATCGCCTTTGAGCAGCACTTTTTCGATGGGCATACCCTCTCCGCCGATGACTGCGGCCGTTAGCCATCGGGCTCCTTCCGCCGTCTTTATGCGCGCCCGATTTATTGTAGAATGCCTGCTGAACATAAACGTATCCGCCCATACGACGAAATCCGCTGCAGCAGTCTTTGCCAATGTAATGATATCGGCAAAATAGACAGGTTGTATTACGGCCAATTTCAAGGCAGCCGTCAATCCAATACCATGCTCAGGCCGATGCGGCCTCTTTCTTTATCGATGCTGATGACCTTGACCTCCACCACATCGCCGACCGAAACTACATCGAGCGGGTTTCTCACATACTTTTTGGCCATGCGGCTGAGATGCACCAAACCGTCCTGCTTGACGCCGATATCGACAAAAGCACCAAAGTCGACGACGTTTCGTACCGTGCCCTTGAGAACCAGGCCCTCATAGAGATCGTCGATGCTCAAGACGTCGCTGCGCAGGACGACCGGCGGCATCTCATCGCGGGGGTCACGGTTCGGCTTTTCAAGGCTTTCGATGATATCCTTCATGGTCTCTTCGCCGCAGCCGCAAATTCGCGCCAATTCGGAGATTGATCGACCGTCCTGCTTGATTCGCTCCCGCACCAGCGATCCCTTTTGCCGTACCTCTTCCGGCTTCAGTTTTAGCTCTTCCAGCAGTTTTGCCGCCGCCTGATAAGACTCCGGATGAACCGCAGTGGAATCAAAAAAATTGTCGCTTTCGCGCACGCGCAAAAAGCCGGCAGCCTGAACAAAGGTATTTTCTCCCAGCCCTTTGACCTGTTTAAGCTCTTCGCGCGAGCGGAAAAGACCTTTCTCTTCACGGTACTTGACAATATTCTCGGCTATGCGCGAATTGATTCCTGAAACATATTTCAGCAGCGAAGCGGAGGCAGTGTTCAAATCCACGCCGACTTGATTGACGGCAGACTCGACGACATGATCGAGCGCTTCAGAAAGCCAAGTCTGGTTGACGTCATGCTGATACAAACCGACGCCGATGGATTTGGGGTCAATCTTGACCAGTTCGGAGAGGGGATCAAGAAGTCGGCGCGCAATGGAAATGTTGCCGCGCATCGATGCGTCCAAATCGGGGAATTCCTTTTTTGCAACCGGCGACGCCGAATAGACCGAAGCTCCCGCTTCATTGACGATCGTATAACTCAGCTTTCGGTCGCTTTCGGCGATGATCTCTGCTGCCAGCTTTTCCGTCTCGCGGCTTGCCGTGCCGTTGCCGATGGCAATCACGTCGGCTCCGTGACGCTCGATCAGTCCGCGCACAATCTCTTTCGCTTCAGCCCAATGATTTTGCGGAGCATGAGGATAAATGGTCGCGCCTTCGAGATATTTGCCGGTTTCATCGATCACGGCAACTTTGCAGCCGGTGCGGTAGCCCGGATCGATACCCAATATCCTATGACCCTTTAACGGCGGCGTCATCAGCAAAGCCCGCAGATTTCGGGCAAAGACCTCGATGGCGTGTTTATCGGCCGCTTCTGTCAGCAGCGCGCGCATTTCCCGCTCGATGGATGGGGCGATAAGCCGCCGATAGGCATCTGCAACGGCCGAGCGCAGCTCATCGGCAAATAGGCTTTTTTCGTTTGCAGGATAAGCCGCCTCCACGGCTTGAATCATTTCGGCTTCCGGCGTTTCTACGGCCACGCGTAAAAAGTTTTCCCTTTCGCCGCGGTTAATGGCCAAAACGCGGTAGGCCGGAATGGTTTTCAACGATTCGGAAAAATTTTTGTATACCTCATATTCGCCGACATTCTGCGGATCTCGGGCTTCGGCTGTCAGCACCCCTTTTTGCTGCGTCAGTTCGCGGATCGTTCGCCGAACCGCCGCATCTTCGGAAATCAGCTCTGCAACGATGTCGCGGGCGCCCGCCAACGCCTCTTCGACGCTTAAATCCCCCTTTTCCTCACTAAGAAAAGGCGCAACGATTTCGTCCATTGAACCCGCCACGATTTCCTGTCGGAGGATCATTTCCGCCAAAGGCTCCAAACCCTTCTCTTTGGCAATCGTGGCGCGGGTTCGACGTTTCGGTTTATAAGGCAAATAAAGATCTTCGACATCTTGAAGCTTTAGGGCGGCATTGATCTGCGCCTCCAATTCAGGCGTCAATTTCCCTTGTTCGGCAATCGATTTGATCACCGCCTGCTTGCGTTCTTCCAAATGCCGTAAATAGCGGATCCTCTCCTCAATGGCGCGAATCTGCTCCTCATCTAAACTGCCGGTAACTTCTTTACGGTAACGGGCGATGAATGGAACCGTATTCTCCTGATCGAGGAGTTCTACCGTGTTCTGCACTTGCTTCCAGCGAAGGTTCAATTCCTCCGCGATCAGAGTATACATTTGCTGCTCGTCCATCACTCCTCCGTTTGACAGCCGAAAAAGGCGTGCAAATATAACTGAGCAGCCGTTGAAAAGCAAGTTTTTTCAAGATATGAAAAAAGAAGAGAGAGTTTAGAAACTTGCCGCTGATTTGAATCGAATTTCGGCAAAACGTAAAAGCTGCCGCTGCGCGGGACTTGAAGGTATAGTGTCGTCAAGTTGTGCGATCTCGACCGGACAGAGCAATTTTTTTACATTTGATTCGTCGGAACTCGGTATAGCATTCTTTATCGCTTCTAACAACCGTTTTTGCAGGCGCTCTGCCCGCTTTCGGGCAAGTCGTTCATTCACAGTCCAATCTCCAATCGGGCAAGCGCTACCCAAGAGCTTAATGTCAAAAGAGGAGCTGTTTGCGGTAAGGGATGCAGCTCGACGCAGGATTTCTGTTTCGTAGAGGCTGTCCGGAATATCCTTGGCAAACTCGAACGGAACTCGAAAAATTTGCTCGACCTCAGTCTCTTCACGCTGCAGGTAAAGCGGCAAAAAGTCGCTGCGAAAAACCCTTCCCAACGAATCCGTGACGGCGAGGCGATAGGCGAGTTTCGAACCCGCCAGTTTTGCCGCCTTGTCCGCGGAAAGAACCCAATGGATCGGCAGATTTTGCTGCAATGAGTCGATCCTTAGTAAATATACGCCCGAAGCGCCGTTTTCTGCCTGCCATTCCACAACCAATTTTGCCGGCTTGAAGGGACACCGGACATCGGCGCGCAGCTCGAGCTTGATCTCATTTGCCTCGGCGATTTTCGTCCTTAACGGCGCAAAAAGAAGCGCCGCATCCTCCGCACTCGCCGAAAAATGTACACAACGCCGTTCCTGCAAAATCCATTGGAGGTCTTTGGTGCTTGGAGGTAGATTGCGCTTTCGCCGGCTCTGTGCACTGAGCCGAATTTGCAGCGTGTCGGCACCTGCCTCAACCAACAGATCGCGAACGACGCGCGCCCTCTGCCATGCCGTCGAGATCTCTTCTTCCCCCGAATCGGGGTCTATCATACCCTCAATGTGGAGAACCGCCGTGGGATTATCTCTCAACCGTTCCGCTAAAATAGAGATGACGGGTTGGACCGCCTTATCCGTACGATAGTCCTCGCACAATTCGCTGCTGCCGCGATTGAACGCAACGCTCCTCAATATCGGCACATAAACGACCTTTTTCTTTATGCGAACCGTCTTGACGGAATCGCCGTAAAGGCGGACTTGAGGAACGGTATGGGCTTCCAACACCAAAGGTTTTGCGGCGTAAGGATTGCCGAAGAGCGGCTCGATTGCCCAAGTCAACCTGCGGCGCCCGCAGGCTTCCGTTCGCCAAGGCAATTCGACTACCGATTGCCCTGGCGGCAGAACCCGCCGAATCTCGCTTCTGATCTCGCTGTTGGAAGAACTCTCTTTTGGTGGGTCAGCTTCAGTCTCTTTCACCGTCAGACGAACTGCGTGCTCGCTATCCGAAATGTTTTCCACAGCGAGAAAAAGGTTGCCCTGCAGCATGTCATCGCTCAGGCGCGGATTCGGAATAAATTCCGCTTTTTGCAAAAGCGCTTTCGGATTGGGAATATAAATTTTTTGGGGATTGACTCCCTTGATGTTTAGAGAGACATGACCGCGTTTGTCCAGAGCTGTTGCCGACCAATAGAGAATCCCAGGCGACATCTCTGACAACGTCAAATGCGGCTCCACGCACGGCCGGTTGACAAACAGCTTTCTCTCTTCCGTCTCCGCATCTGCCCCTTTTTGCAATGCCCGAACAGCCTCAGAGACGGCGGTACTATCGTAATCTGCCATTACGCGGTAATTGACTGTATCAAACCAATCGGCATCAAAAGCAGAGCACCAATGAAGCGTCCGATCAACTCCCAGTGTGTCTCCGGATACAGGCGTCTGGAGGACGAGCGGATCGGGGCCGCCGTGATAATACGAAAAGGCAAAAATTCCGAGCTCTGGGCGGTCTTGAGTAAAATCTGCAGTTGCATCAATCTGCAACTCGACCTCTTGCCGGGAAAAAATTTTACCAATTGATTTTTTCCCTTGTAAGGACATTCCCAAGCCGAAGAACCATCTCTGTTCAGAAGGCGGGACGAAAAAATGCAAAAGCCGCAGCTGAGCGATGTCATTAATATTGAGTTCGATTCCCTGACCCCAAGCCGCACTGATCGTTGCCGAATGCTGATATTCGGTAGAAAATTTGAGACTGTATTGCTCATACAACAAAGCGGCCAAGGAGGCGCCGAGTCTCAACGTTGTCTCCTCTTCCGAATTCCGGCCTTCCCAAGTTATTTGACGTCCGAGGTTGCTCACTGCGGCGCCGAAACTTGCCGCACCTTTTGCGTTTCGGAACAGCACAACCGGTCTGCTGCGAAACACTCCTCCGAAATCAGATACAAAAGTATCTGCGGAAAACTGTGCAAAATGAGAAGACCAATACTTTTGCGAAAATCCCAAAGCAAAAACATAGTTTTTTCGCTGAAAGGCTTTGCCCAGCAAGAAAAAAAGAAAGAGGTCGTCTGAAGAAGCCGCAGGCGTGCGGTGCGGCACCAAACCGCGATAACTATACTGCACACCGGCGCCCCATGTGAACGGCGATCGTGTGAAAAATGCGCGACGACTGACCATAAATCCGGAAACGGCTTTTCCGGTTGACGATTGATCATAAAAAGCGGTCCATTGCAGCTTGTGCCGCAGGGCAACGGCGCCGGAGTTATAAAAAGCTGAAAAAGACTCCCCGATTCCGGCACTCGCCGCACCAAGAGTCATTGGGCTGATCGTATTAAGGTACGCCGTTGGTGCAGCAGCATGCTGGGCATAAATACCGCATGACATGACCGCCCAAACTATGGCATAGAATATCAGCTTGTCCCCGCTGACAAACTTCATGTGTCCATGACTCTTATTGCCTCATCTGCTTTTTAGTCTATTGTGATTTGCAACTACTATGCCGTTCAAATAGTGGGGAAAAGAATTGGGCAATCGCAATTAACAAAACTTTATCGATGTGTTTCAAATCGAGGCGAAAGGACTGGGGGATGAAATGTTTAGAGAAGAACAAAAAAATATTTACGGTCCTATTCAGATCCTTCTGACAGTTTGGTCAATTCCACTACCACCTCGATGTGTGCGGTATGTGGGAACATATCTACGGGCTGAATGCGGCCCAGGCGATACCCGCAGCGAGTGAACTCCGCCAATTCGCGTGCCAGCGTTGCCGGATTACAAGACACATGCACGATTTTCTGCGGCGCCAGGCGGACAACCGCCGCTACGGTTTTCGGATGCATGCCGCCGCGCGGCGGATCCAAGATGACGACATCCGGCTGCCCCCATGCGGCGCGGACCGCCTCCGTATTCTCCAGCGCATCCTTTAGATCGCCGCATTCAAAACGGCAATTATTGATGCCGTTATCCATGGCATTCAATCGAGCGTCTTCAACTGCCGCCTCAACGGATTCGATGCCGATCACTTCACGAACGTGCCTGCTGATATAGAGCGCAATGCTTCCTGCCCCGCAATAGAGATCGTACACGCGCTCCGATCCTTGAAAGTCGCCGAATTGAAGAATCACATCATAGAGATGTCTTACCTGGCGGCTGTTTGTCTGGAAAAAAGAGTTGGGGGAGATGCGAAAGCGCAAATCGCCGATGGTTTCAGAAATGTAAGGCTTACCTTCGAGAAGATGAGTCTCTTCGCAAAAGGCAACTGCGGCTTTGCTGCGCGTCACACCATTATAAAGGCTCGTAATTAAAGGGAAAGCGGTCATGATGCGATTCTTTAAAGCTTCGGCGACGTCCTCCCGGAATTCCGATGTGATGACGTTCACCATCCAATCGGGAGTATTATAGCTGTTGCGGATGACTACGAACCGCCAAAATCCTTGGTGGTCTATTGTGCTGTGCACCGGAAGACCGCTTTGTCGGGCAAACTTGCGTATTTCTCGGACGATCTCAGAAGCAGGGGGCCGCATCAGCAGACATTCCTCAAGATCGACGACCTTGTGAAAAAAACCGCGGCCATGCAGACCTAGAAAACAGCCGTTGGATCGTTCCGCAACGGAAAGATGGCCTAATTCTTCTCGTGTAACCAGTCTTTCGCGCGCAAACGAGAATTCCATTTTGTTACGATAGTAAAAAATATCCGGTGCCGGCAGCGGCGGCAATAAGTTTAATGCCTCCAGTCCCCCGATACGCGTCAAAAGCTCTTTGACCTGTCGGCTTTTTTCTTCCAACTGAACCGAATAAGCCAAATTTTGCAGAACACAGCCGCCGCAGAGGTCAAAGTGTATGCAGCGGGGCGATACCGCCGCGGGTGACTGCTCGATTATTTCCTTTACCCGCCCCTCTGCATACGACTTTTTGACTTTTGTCAGAAGAACTAATGCCTTTTGCCCCGGCAACGCATCGTGCACGAAAACGACAAAATCATTTACGCGGCCGACCCCCGCCCCGCCGAAAGCCAGACTGGTAATCTGAAGTACAATTTCGTCGCCTTTTTTTAGACGGCTCATCCTTTACCTGATGTTAATTACCTTTTTTCGAATTGAAAAAAAGATGCCATTACAACTCAACTCAAAAACAGCTTTGATTTTATAATAAATCTTATTAATTTAAGAGTCTTTAAGCATAAAGACAAAACATAAATCATGACGATTACAAAGGTGTCTTTAAACTTATGAGCGATATTACAAAGAGACGCAATATCGGCATCAGTGCGCATATTGATTCCGGCAAGACGACCTTGACGGAGCGCATTCTTTATTATACGCGCAAGATCCACGCAATCCATGAGGTGAAGGGAAAGGACGGGGTCGGCGCCACCATGGATTCGATGGAGCTAGAGCGCGAACGCGGAATTACCATCCAGGCGGCATCAACGAATGTCACCTGGAAAAATCATTCGATTGACATCATCGACACGCCGGGGCACGTCGACTTTACAGTGGAAGTGGAACGCTCTCTGCGTGTTCTGGATGGTGCGATCCTTGTTCTCTGTGCCGTAGGCGGAGTTCAGTCTCAATCCATTACCGTGGATCGGCAAATGAGCCGGTACAAGGTGCCGCGCCTTGCCTTTGTCAACAAATGCGACCGCGTCGGCGCCAATCCGGAAAAAGTCACCGAGCAGCTGCGCGATAAGCTGAATCATAACGCCGTGCTCATGCAGCTTCCCATCGGCCTGGAATCCTCTTTTGAAGGCATCATCGACTTGGTAAAGATGAAGGCCTATTATTTTGACGGCCCCAACGGCGATATTGTCAGAGAGGAAGAGATCCCTGCCGCGCTTCTGCCCAAAGCGCGCGAGAAACGCGATCAGATGCTCGATGCAGTGTCGATGTTCAGCGACGAATTGATGGAAGCCTACTTGGAAGACCGGGTCACGGAAGATTTGATTCGACAGGCAGTACGCAAGGGGACTCTGGCGTTAGAATTGACGCCGGTCTTTCTCGGCTCGGCTTTCAAAAATAAAGGCGTTCAGCTCCTGCTGGATGCGGTCATCGATTACCTCCCAAATCCGGCCGACATTACCAATGTTGCTTTGGATCTTGATAATAACGAGTCGCACGTCACCCTTACCGCCGATGAAAAGGCCCCCTTGGTGATGCTTGCCTTCAAGTTGGATGATACGCGTTACGGCCAGCTGACCTATGTGCGCGTTTATCAGGGTAGAATCACAAAAGGCGACGAAATCAAAAACGCGCGAACCGGCAGGATTGCGCGCGTCGGCAGACTCATCCGTATGCACGCGGATGAGATGGAAGACATCACCACGGCGGGTCCGGGCGAAATCGTGGCGCTGTTCGGCATCGAATGCGCTTCCGGCGACACGTTTACCTCGCCGGAAATAAATTTAGCAATGACCTCGATGTATGTCCCCACGCCGGTTATCTCGCTTTCTATAAAGGCCAAAGATAACAAATCCGCCGAACAAATGGCCAAAGCTTTGAATCGGTTTGCCAAAGAGGATCCTTCATTCCATACCTTTGTCGATCCGGAGACCAACGACACCATCATTCGCGGCATGGGGGAGCTGCATCTTGAGGTTTATATTGAAAGAATGCGGCGTGAGTACAAAGTCGAACTGGAAGTCGGCGCACCCCAGGTGGCCTACCGCGAGAGCATTTCGCAAAGCGCCGCCTTTGATTACACCCACAAGAAGCAGACGGGCGGCGCCGGACAGTATGCCCGAGTCTGCGGCATTTTGGAGCCGACTCAGGAGAGCGATTTTATGTTTGTCGACGAGATCAAAGGCGGGGTCATACCGGCAGAGTTTATTCCTTCGTGCGAGAAGGGTTTTAGAACCGCACTTGAAAAAGGACCGCTCACGGGCTTTCCAATTGTGGGCGTCAAAGTGACGATCAACGACGGCAACTTTCATCCGGTCGATTCCTCGGATATTGCCTTCCAGACCGCCGCGCTTTCGGCATTTCGTGAAGCCTATTTGCGCTGCAAGCCGATCATTCTAGAGCCGATCATGCGCGTTGCCGTCGAAAGCCCTTCCGAATTTCAGGGAGCCATTCTAGGCACTCTCAATCAACGACGCGGCATCATCCTTTCGGCTACGGAAGACAACAATTTTACCGTCATCGAAGCCGAGGTGCCCTTGGCCGAAATGTTCGGCTATTCGACCGTTCTCCGTTCGGCAACACAGGGCAAGGCGGAATTCACCATGGAATTCAGCCGTTACGCCAAAGTGCCGGAATCCATTGCCGAGCAACTCAAGAAACAGTTTGCAGAAAAGAAACAACTTCGCTAAACGGCATTAAGTGCAAGAGGGTCTTTAATGATCAAAGAACAACTTTTAAAGCGAAGCCCGATACGGGTTTTGGAGAAAAGCCTCGACGGGGGATTAAAGGCGGGTGGATTGGGCCTTTTGACCGCCAACCGGGGCCTCGGCAAGACGGCCTGCCTGGTGCACTTGGCTACGGATGTGCTGCTGCGCAACGAAAACGTCATGCACGTTTCGTTCGCCGATGATCCCCACCATATCGTCAGCTGGTATGAGGAGGTTTTCAACGAAATTGCCAAACTTTACAAGCTTGAGCATGCCACGGATGTTCACGAAGAGCTGATCCGACATCGCCTCATCCTTCATTTTCGCAATAAACAGATCGATTTTGCCGAGATCAAAAAGAACATCGAACAGCTCATTTCTGCATCTGAAAAACCGGTCTCTCTTTTTATCGTCGACGGCCTTCCGCTCGACGCGTTGAATGAAAACCTCTTGTCTCAATGGCACGAATTCGTTTCCTCCGGTAATGCCGCCGTTTGGTTTGCTGCAGCGATGAGCGATGAACAGCATCAACAATACCTGCAGACCGGCTCTCTGCCCGATCCGAGTGTGCAGCGCGCCTTCGACGTCATCATTGTCTTGGAACCCGCTCAAGAATACATCGATCTGCGGCTGCTGAAATCTCCCGCGCCCATTGATCAGCATCTCCGTCTTAAACTCGATCCGAAAACTTTATTAATCTCGAATCATCGGGTCTGAACAAAAAAGGCTCACGAAATCGTGAGCCTTTTTTGCAGTACGCCCGGAGGGAATCGAACCCCCAACCATCTGATCCGAAGTCAGATGCTCTATCCAATTGAGCTACGGGCGCCTTTTTAAAAAATATAAAAATTAAGCCGAAACAGCAACTCTTTTTCCCACTTGATTCAAGTTCGGCTCTCAGCCCTCATTGCTTTGACTTTTGAGAATCTTGGACCAGGTATCCTTTAACTCCACGGTCCTGTTGAATACCGGCATGCCGAGCTTTTCCGTGTCGGGATCCACGCAGAAATATCCTTTTCTTTCAAACTGGCAAATGTAGCCGACCGGAGCCGTTTTGAGGCTCGGTTCGACTTTGCAGCCTTTGAGGACAATCAGAGAATTCGGATTGATCAATGACAAAAAGTCCGTCGCCTCTTCTTCCTGCGACGGGTCCGGTACTGTCAACAGCTTGTCATACAAACGGACTTCGGCCTCCACCGCATGCGGCGCAGATACCCAATGGATGGTTCCTTTGACTTTCCTGCCGTCGGCCGTATATCCGCCTCTCGATTCCGGATCATAAGTGCAGCGGATCTCGACGATTCGCCCATCTTTGTCTTTGACAACACTTGTGCAGCGAATGTAATAGGCATAACGAAGCCGAACTTCTGCCCCTATTGTTAATCGAAAATAGCCTTTGGGCGGATTTTCCATAAAGTCATCCCGCTCAATATAGAGCTCGCGCGTAAAAGGCACCTGCCGTGTTCCGGCGCTCGGATCTTCCGGATTGTTGACGGCCTCGAGCCATTCAACCTGGCCTTCGGGATAGTTTTCAATCACCACGCGCACGGGATCCAAAACTCCCATCACCCGCGGCGCTCGTTTGTTTAAATCTTCCCGCACGCAGTGTTCCAAAAAACCAAAGTCAACCAGGCTTTCGCGTTTAGAAACGCCGATTCGTTCTGCAAACGTCCGAATAGCCTCGGGCGTATATCCTCGCCGCCGCATTCCGGCGATGGTCGGCATGCGCGGATCATCCCATCCGTTCACAACCCCTTCATTCACCAGACGCAACAGTTTGCGTTTGCTCATTACCGTATAAGTCATGTTCAGCCGCGCGAATTCGATCTGCTGCGGGTGATGAATGCCCAGCTGATCCAAAAACCAATCATAGAGGGGGCGATGGTCTTCGAACTCTAGAGTGCAAATGGAATGGGTTATACCTTCGATCGAGTCCTCTAATCCGTGTGCCCAATCGTACATCGGATAGATGCACCACTTGTCTCCGGTTCTTGGATGGCGGGCGTGCAGAATCCGATACATTACCGGATCGCGCATATTCATATTGGGATGCGACATGTCAATTTTGGCACGCAGGGTGTATTGACCGTCTTTAAACTCCCCAGCCCGCATGCGGCGAAAAAGCTGCAAATTTTCCTCGATTGGACGGTTGCGGTCCGGACTCTCTTTTCCAGGCTCCGTAAGAGTGCCGCGATATTCACGAATCTGTTCGGGCGTCAAAGAGCAGACATAAGCCTTGCCGTCGAGGATCAGCTTCTCGGCCCATTGATACATCTGCTCGAAATAGTCCGACGCAAAATAGAGATGCTCTCCCCAGTCGAACCCAAGCCACCGCACATCTTCGATGATGGCGTCGATATATTTCTGCTCTTCCTTGACCGGATTGGTATCGTCGAAGCGCAGATGGCAACGGCCGTTGTATTCCTGAGCCAGCCCGAAATTCAGGCATATCGCCTTCGCGTGGCCGATGTGCAGATAGCCGTTCGGTTCGGGCGGAAAACGGGTGATCACTTTGCCGCCGTTTTTGCCTTCAGCGATGTCCTTATTGATGATTTGGCGAATGAAATGAACGTTCTTCTCGCCGCTTTCGTCGAAATTTCGTTCGATGGGCAATGACATCTTTGGCTGTTCTCCTCATTTTAAATAAAAAACGGTCGCTGTAATCCAGTGACCGTCTTTTGCTGGGGTGTAGGGATTCGAACCCCAATAACTTGATCCAGAGTCAAGTGTCCTGCCGTTGGACGACACCCCAGATTCAACCTAAAATTTCCACAGCCCGCTTCAGCCTTTTAATTACTTTTTCTTTTCCTAAAAGTTCCAAAATCTCATATAGCCCTGGACCTATTCCCATTCCCGTAACCGCCAATCTTATCGGATGAATGATTTTCGCCGGCGGAACTCCGCATCTTTCCGCGGTCTGCAGAAGGGCCTTTTCCAGGCTTTCTTTATCGAACACAATTAATTTAATAATTTCAGAAAGAAATTCAAGTACTAATTTGCCTGAATCCTCTTTCCACCGTTTCGCCTTTGTCTCGGCGTCATACTCTGTCGGTTCTTCAAAAAAATAGCGGCTTAGGGTTAAAAAATCATTCCGCATGTGCAGACGAGGCTGAAACAGCTTGACCACCTGCATAAAATAGTTTTCGTCCTCTATTGCCCAACCGGCATTTTCGGCCAAAGATCTAAGCTCAGCTGCCAGCCTTTCTGGCTCCATGCGGTTGATATGCTGCTGATTCAAATGCTTCAGCTTTGCCAGGTCAAAAATTGCAGGCGATTTGTTGACACGATCGAGGGAAAAGATCTGCTCCAGTTCTTTTAAGGTAAAAACTTCGCGATCGTCACCGCTGCTCCATCCCAAAAGCGCAATATAATTGAGTATGGCTTCACGCTCATAGCCCGCCTGAATATACGATTGGACATCCGGATCTACTTTTCCAGAAGGCATTTGTGACAGACTTTGGATGTCCCGTTTGCTCATTTTGGAGCCGTCCGGATTAAAAATCAAAGGCAAATGCGCCATCAAAGGAGGTTCCCACCCGAAACATTCATATAAATAAAGATGCTTGGGGACGCTGCTAAGCCACTCCTCGCCGCGTATGATATGGGAGATTTCCATTAGATGATCGTCCACAACGTTGGCCAAGTGATAGGTCGGGTAGCCGTCCGACTTGATCAATACCTGATCATCAACTTGACTGCTGTGGAACGACACTTCGCCGCGGATCAGATCTGTTATTACAAAGGTTCTATTTTCGGGAACCTTGAGCCGAATCACATAAGGCACTTTTTGCGCCAACAGCTGTTGGACCTTCTCTTCCGGCAGTGTCAGGCTGTTACGCATAAGGCTGCGGGTGGAAGCGTCATATTTGAATGTGCGGGGGTCGGGGCTCTTTTGCCGTGCCGTTTCGACTTCATCCGGCGTGTCAAAGGCATAGTAAGCAAAACCAGCTTGAACCAGCTGGTCGGCGTAATGCTTGTAAATATCTAGGCGCTTGGACTGCAGATAGGGGCCGTACTTGCCGCCTTGTTGCGGGCCTTCATCGGGCGTTAATCCGGCCCAATCCAGCACGGACAACAGGTTCTCGACCGCTCCTTCGACATAACGGGAGCGATCGGTGTCCTCGATGCGCAAAACAAAAACGCCGTTATGACGGCGGGCAAACAGATAGTTGTATAAAGCAGTTCTCAAGCCGCCGACATGGACAAATCCGGTTGGACTGGGGGCAAACCTGACGCGAACCATTGTCAATGATTATTCCTATTAGGAGGGCTGTTCCGTAGATGAATTTGATTCTTTCATCTCAAAATCGACGACGATGCCGCCAAAGAGGGAGGCCGTTACATTATAAAGCACGGTAAAGAGCAAAGCGGCTGTTATATTGATAATTGTGATAAAAATAACGGACGCGATAACGATGCCGATGCTTCCCGCCACGCCCAAAGAGGTAACGGGAAGTTCTTCAAAAGCATTGCCGACCTGCGCAATAACTGAGAAAAGGGCTGCGTAAAGTATGCCGACCAAAAAGCCGAAAATGAGGGAGAACAATAAAGTCACCCTCAGAACCGGCATAATTTCGATTCTTTTAAGTTCCGTCCGCATAGCCTTGAAAAAGTAAGAGCGGAGAGACAGGGATTCGAACCCTGGGTAGGCTAAATCGCCTACAACGGCTTAGCAGGCCGCCCCATTCGACCACTCTGGCACCTCTCCGATATCCTTTCCCTCCTCAGCGGAGGGCGGGGGACTCGAACCCCCAAGGGCTTTCACCCGGCGGTTTTCAAGACCGCTGCCTTACCGATTAGGTCTAGCCCTCCCACAAACAAATAAAAATACAAATTTTATTATCGTTAGTCAAACCCTTTTTTCTATTATTCCTCCCTATTGGCGAAGAAAATGTTTTCCCGGAGTCTGGCGCACAAGATTCTTTAACTCAAGGCTCAATAAAATGCCCAGCACTTCACCGACCGGCATCCGACATAAAGAGGCAATTTTGTCGATATGAATAGGTTCATGCGTCAAAACCTCGACAACGCTTTTTTCTTTTGACGTGAGGGGGATCGACGGCTCGGAAGGTGTCGGTTGTGACGAGGAAATGCCAATCTCATCCAGAATATCTTCCACACTTGTCACTAGTTTGGCGCCCTCTTGTATCAGGCGATTGCAGCCGCAGCTTTTGGGGTTGTTGATGTTTCCCGGCAAGGCAAAAACCTCTCTTCCCTGCTCCAAGGCCGCATCCGCCGTGATGAGCGCGCCGCTTTTTTCCCCCGCCTCTATGACCAAAACACCGCGGCACATACCGGAAACAATGCGGTTTCGCCGCGGAAAATGCGGAGCATCGGGTTTGGTGCCCATTGGGAATTCACTGATTAACGCTCCGTTTTGGACGATTTGTTCCGTAAGCCTTTTGTTTTCCTCCGGATAGATAACATCAACACCGGAGCCCAATACGGCGACTGTTTTTCCGCCGGTTCTGACGACTGCAGCGTGTACAATCGTGTCGATTCCTCGCGCCAGACCGCTGACGATTGTAATGCCGCGCTGAGCCAATTCAGAGGAAAACTTTTCCGCCATGATTTTTCCGTAGCCGGATGGCGACCGTGTGCCCACTATGGCCACGGAAAGCGCTCCTATTGTCTCGACTTTCCCCTTCACAAATAAAAGCAGCGGCGGATCGGCGATTCTTCGTAACAATTGCGGATAATGAGGATCCCAATAGCTGATTAGTAAAGCGCCGGCTGACCGGATTTTTTCCGCCTGTTTTTCAACAAAATTTTGATCGCCGCCCCGTTTGATCTGCATTGCCAATGTCTTATCGATGCCCTCGATTTCAACTAATTCTCGGACCGAGGCAGCCAGCACGGCCTGGACCGTTTTAAAACGCTTAATGAGGTTGCGAATTCGAAAAGATCCAAGGCCGGGGATGGTCATCAGGTAAAGGACATCGAGGGCGGCGACTGCATCTTCTGCCGTCATGAAATACCCCCCATTAAACCCATCAATCTTTATGAAGCATATCCCAAAGCTTTTGCAAAAATTCGTTGATATGAAAACCGCTGACGGCGGAAATAATGATCTCGGCAAAGTCGCTTTTTATTTGCGCCGGGTCATAGAGATCAGCCTTGGTCAGAACTACCAGGCGGGGCTTGTCCAATAAAGCGGGGCTGTAAGACTCTAATTCCTTCAGTAAAATGTGGTAATCCTGTTCCCACGAATCGCCGGTGCCGTCGATCAAAATGGCAAGAACTTTGGTCCTCTCGATATGCCGAAGAAATTGGATTCCCAATCCTTTACCAAGGTGAGCCCCTTCGATCAGACCTGGAATGTCGGCTACGACAAAACTTCGTCCTTCGCCCAAGTAGACAATACCCAAATTCGGCGTCAAGGTAGTAAAAGGATAATCGGCGATTTTGGGGCGCGCGGCTGAAATCTTGGCAAGCAAGGTAGATTTTCCGGCATTGGGCAGACCGACCAGACCTACATCCGCCAACAGCTTGAGTTCAAGAACAATCTCTTTCTCTTCACCTTTTTCGCCGGGTTCCCATTCGCGCGGCGCCTGGTGGGTAGGGGTAACAAAGCGGGCATTACCGCGCCCGCCTCTTCCGCCTTTGGCGATGACGACTCTTTGGCCGTCTTTAATCAAATCGGCCAAAACCTCTCCCGTCAGCGCATCTTTTACGACAGTCCCGACCGGAACCCGAATTACCAAATCATCGCCGCTTTTACCGGTTCGGTTGTCGCCGCTTCCATGCATGCCGCGCGCCGCCCGAAATTTACGGTGATAGCGAAAGTCCATGAGTGTATGCAGATGCCGATCGGCGGCAAAGACAATATCACCGCCCTTTCCGCCGTCGCCGCCTGAGGGCCCGCCTTTGGGCACATACTTTTCACGGCGAAAAGCGACACATCCGGAACCCCCGTCTCCGGCTTTTACATATATTTTTGCGTAATCAATAAACATGCAGGGTAATCAGCGGAAACGCCGTCAAGCATTTAATACCCCCTATTTCGGTAAGCTTTTTCGGTATGCTCAAGCTCGGCGGGCAAATTCCATTCGCTTCTCTTTTGTATCAAGTTTCAGCTGCTTCAAAATTTTTTTGAGGGTAAACCAACCGATTTTGGTGTTCCCGTAAGCCGGAGTATTCAGTTGCTTGGCAATGGCAATCGTACCGGCAAAGGGCATCTCCTTGATAATCTTTTTGATTTTTTCTTCCAGAGTCATTTCATGTTGATGCGATGCCGGAGAAGAAACCGTAGTCCCGGCAGAGCGGCTTGTCTGAGTCGTGCTCGTCGGTTGCGAAATCCGTTCCGAAGCAGTAATCGGCGTCACACCTGCACGCTGAAAATCGGCGACGGCTTCTTTTATGGTATCAAAGGCCTTGAGAATGTTATGAAATTCCAGCAACTCGAATACTTCATAAACTTCCGGAATCATACCCACCAATTTTAAATCACCGCCGTGCTCTCGGATGCCTTTGATTTCGCTGATAAAAATCCCCCATCCGGCGCTGCTCACATAATCCACATTGCTCAGGTCGATGATGATGTTGTAAGAGCCGTTTTTGATGAGCTCATTAAGATGATGCTCCAACTCGGAGGACGTTGTGGTATCGATGTAACCCCCGACCTTGATGATGGAAATATTATAGTTATTTTCGACTTTTATTTGGATGCCTTCCATCTTTACTCTCCACAATGAAACCCCGTTATTTTCTGCTGATCCGATATTAGAAAATAAGCAGTCAAAGCTCTAAATGTCAATACATATTTAGGAGGAAACGCTTGCCTCAATCTCCTTTGCCTTAACCAATCGAATTCGAATATCCTGTCGCTTTGGAGTGAGGAGAAGCAGCTTTTCCCAATAAAAAATGGCTCGTTTAAGGTCCCCTAAATTAGCGTAAGAGGCGGCGATGTTTTCACAAGCCTGTTCATCATCGGGATTGGTTATCAAAATACATTGGAAAGCATTGACGGCATCAACAAATCGACCGCAACGATAAGATGCATTTCCGTAAAGCATTTGTAGTTTGCGATCATTAGGAAACCGCAGCGGCAATGTACCTAAAATCTGCACCGCTTCCACATATCGTTTCTCTTTATAAGCAGCTAAAGCTGCCTGATAGGCGATTTCGAGGGTAGTTTTCTTTTGCTTTTCCGGTTCTTTCGGTTCCAGTTTTTTTGCAGTGCCGGTAACAAACGCCGCGTCTTCCAACAATCGATCAAATTCTTCATCTTTTTGCGAAATGAGGGGCTCTTCCGTTGCATCAACACTCAAAAGACTCTGTGAAGAAGATGAATCGTCGGGAATGCCGGTTAACTGAATGACCTCTTCGACCCCCATCATTCCCTCATCAACCTCATCCCCGAAATCATCTTTTTTTTGCTGCACAACTGTTATGGAATCGTGCTCGGAAGATTCGACAAACTCAAACTTTTGTTCGAGATCGAAAATTGCCTTTTCTGTTTCATCTATAAAAATCTCTTCGAAGGATCCGGCTTCTTCGCCGGCTTCGTCCCAAAAATAGGTGCGGTCATCATGTAAATCCGCCGTCGGCTTTTTTTCGGCTTCCATTGCCCAAAGCATGAACAAGTCGTCGGCAGCCTCTTGATCTGAAGCGACGTTTTCGGCAGGCGGACTCGCTCCGCTCTCCTCACTCGTCAAGCTCTCCTGCGTGGCCGCCTCCGCCTCTTTCTCATGCTCGTGTTCAGCTTTATATTCTTCGAGAGTCGGCCAATCGAATTCCTCGTCCTCAGAGTTGGGCCTCCTGGACAGTTCTTCTGATGTTGCGACGGAGTATTCTTCTTCCTTGGTCAATTCCTCAAAAGAACTGACCGCAGAGACTTCTGATTGATCTACGAATTCGAAAGCAAGCATTTCCAGATCACTTTCCCCCCCGAAAAAGAGCTCCTCTTCGGTGCTCTCTTTGGAAGAGCCCGACCCTGAACCTTGTAATGGTGTCTCGAAAGGAATCTCTTCCTCTGCTTCAACAGCTTGCGGCAAGGGCTGCTTTGGTTCTTTTGACTCGATATCCTTCGTAGAAGGGGCAATCTCCGCCTTTTCCACCGCTTCTTCGGATCCCGAGCTTACCGCCCGTTTATCCAGAACGTCTTCGAGCGGCGCTGTGAGAAGAACCGATTTATCCATATCGAATATGGATTTGGCCGGGACCTCTTCCTCACCGAAGCGGAGAGATTCGGCCGGAATTATTTCAGCGGCCGTTGCAACTTCTCTTTTCGGAGGCTCTTTTTCAGCGATCGGCTCAAGCTCTTCCTCCTCTTCGAACTGATCGCGATTGAGGATGACGCGGCCGTCCACAGTGAGAAGCGGGGTGCCCGGAGGTTTAATGCGCCGCCGTTTTCCGCCGCGTTGAACAAAAGCCGCTCGAAGCTCTTTGGTGTTGAGCCGCATTCTCACCAATTCTTCATAAATTCGAGAAGCCGGAATCTGCGTAAAGCCGTAACGTTCCGTGTTCAGCTCCTCCGCAATCCGTTTGGCGCCAAAGTCAGGATTACGCCGAATGATGTCATAAATCTTGTTTTTTTCTTCGATGCTGAGATGCTTGGCCTCAACCTGATCTTCCAACTCCTCAAAGACAAAATTTTCAATACCTTCCTTTTCAAATTTTTCCTTGTACTTTTGATAATAGGCATAAACAGAAATTCCTGCCTCTTTGCAGGCTTCTTTAATTCCGACTCCTTTCTTGACCATATCATAGACTCGCGCGGCACGGCGAAATTCCACCTGATCGGCCGACAGCTTTTCCTTAATGGCGACTACCGTAATATCATCATTTTGTTCATTACCTTCGGTAAAGCTTTTCAATTCCTTTTTCAAAGTTTCGATAAACTCCTGAGCTGTTTTTCCGCCGCATTCTCGAATGACGTTGAGAAAACGTTCCTCGCCGAAAAGGCGCCGTTTCGGATTCATGGCTTCGGTAACGCCGTCGGTGTAGACCAAAATAATGTCATCTTCAGCAAGAGAAATGGTGTCCGATTCAATGGAACGTCGGAACAAATCCTTATCGGGAAGAGCAATGCCGATAGGAAAGCCGCGGGGATTGAGGTAGTAGGTCTTGTTCTTGCTGGGCCGATGCAGAATGAGCGGGTTATGACCGGCGCTGGCAAAATTGATCCGCCGCCGCTTTGAATCGATAATGACATAAAGCAGGGTAACAAACATGCCTTTCTTCATGTCATTAACGACAAAGTCGTTGACTTTTGCCAGCACTTCAGCGGCGTCTTTGATGCCGCGCGCTTCGGAGCGGAGCGCTGTGCGGATCATGGTCATAACAAAAGCGCCGGGTACTCCCTTGCCGGAAACGTCGGCCACCGCTACGCCGACCGTATCCTTATCCACTTCGACGAAATCGTAGAAATCACCACCGACTTCTTTGGCGGCCGCATAATAGGCAGCAATCTCGTACCCCTCCAACTCGGGGAATTCGCTGGGCAGCAGCGTTTGCTGAATCTGCTTGGCGATGTGCATTTCCTGCTGCAGTCGCTCCTGCTCCACCAAGTGAGCCTGAGATTTTTTCAGCTGGATGGTAATGTCGCTGAAGGCCTGCGCGATGGCGCCGATTTCCGAGGAAGTATCAATGTCCATTTCTTCCGCTGCGCCGGGTTCGCCCAGCCGCTTTACCCACTCCTGCAGCCGTTTGAAGGGATTCATGACGATGTAAATCAGCAAAAAAAGACCGGCGGAAGCAATGGCCCAAAGTATAAGCGTCTGAGAGGCCAGCGACACCGTATATTGTGCGATATGCCGGTTAATGCGGGTATAATCGATGAACAAGTGGGCATCAGCGAGGTGCATGCCGTCTTCATTCTGAATAGGCCAAACAATATCCAATACGGGCGCCCCTTGTTTATCGTTGATGAGATAAACTCGTGAATCGTCGTACCGGCGAATCGGCTCAATTTGCGGTGGTAAATCGAATTTTTCCTCCCACACGGTAAATTGCGAATCCGAGCAGGCCAACACTACGGAACGTTTATCGGTCAGGAACACCCGCTTGATCGTCTTTTTATGCTCCGTGTTGATCAGAGTTCGGATGGCCTCGTCGGCGCCGGCGCGGATTTCGATATCATAGCTGCCCGTCGTCATTAATTCACGGATGATCTCTGGATCAACCTGCGACCAATTGCTGCCGATTTGGCCGGCTAAAAACGAGCAGGCACTTCTGCCCTGAGTAATGTAATCTTCAAAAATGCGATGTTTACCTTGAAAGTATTTGACGACCGTGACCACCAATAAAACAAAAGTAAAAACGGCAAGTGAGTATATCCAGTAACGCATTTTAAGGGTAAGCGGAATGGCCGGGATGGCGATTTTGCGCTTTTTGCGCGCTTCGGTCAAATGTTTGACCATCCACAGCTCATTGCCCTCTTCCGTTTTGCGGTAATCGATCTCGTCCAGCAGACGGCGCATGATGAAAATGCCCAATCCGCCTTTTTTTCCGATTTCGACATACCGCTGCAGATCCGGTTCACTGACTTGACGGGGATCGAAATATTTTCCCTGATCAATGAGCACCATCGTCAGGGTGTTCTTTTTGGCAATGGCGCGCAGAGTGATGTTGCCGCTCCAATCCCGATAGGCGTGCTTAATGATGTTGGTCGCCGCCTCGTCGATCGAGAGCTTGAAGGCGTTGACCACCCGATCTGGCACCCCGTACTTTTTGCCGATGCGCATTACAAAATCGCGCAGATCGGCCAAGTACTCTATACTGGCCGGGACTTTGAGCTCTTCTCTGGCAACCTTTTTAAACAATTTCCCCTAAAACCTCCTTATTGGCCGGAGTTCTGGCCGCCCGCCGCACGACGTTTCTGAGCTCTGGCGTGATCGAGAGCCCGCAGAATCGTTTTATTCAGCGGCTGAATCTCCAAAGCCTTTTCATAATAGCTGATGGCTTCATCATAGTTCTTGTCGCGCAGCGCCCGATAGCCTTGGGTATAAAGTTCCTTAACTTCGGGGGTCATTTCCATCTGTGTCGCGTTGGCACGAGCGTTGGCTTCGCGGTAGCGCCGCTGGAGATCAGCATTGTTGGGCTGCGACTTGAGCGCCTGCGCGTAAACTTCGGCGGCTTCCTTCCACTGGTTGCGGTTCTCATAGTCGACGGCACGCCGCAACAAGTCCTCATAACTTAACCGGGCTTCCAAAGTGCGAATCTTGCCTTTGACGAAGGTCTCTACCTCCGCATTGCCGCGCGCCAACGGCAATGCCTGATTGAAAAGCTGCAGAGCCTCAAAGGTTCGCCCGGCTTTTTCGCTCCGGGCGGCCGATTCGATCAGGTCGTAAATGCGCCGCCGTAAATCCGCATCGGCCATGTTGCGCAACTTTTTAACTGTTTCGTTATTCGGATCGATGGCAAGCGCCAAATCGCATTCCTCTATGGCCTGAAGAAACTGCTCGGATTCGAAAAATGCCAGCGCCTTGTCGTAATGCTCCTGAACCTCACGCTGACGTTCTTTAGCCTGCGCTTCCTCCTGGCTGCGGATGATTTGCGATTCGATATCCTTGCGCCGCTGTTGATCCAAGGCGAGATTAATTCTCTCGGCCAATTTACGTGCCTCGTCGAAATCCGGATCCTCGCCGTTTGGATCCAATGACAACACTTTATTAATCGAGCTGTAGGCGCGGAAGAAATCGCCTTTTTGATAGTATTCACGCGCCTCGGTTACGCCGCTGTAAAGAGCATTGCGTCGATCCTGCTCATATTTGCGCTGCGCTTCTTCCTGAATGCGGCGCAGTTCGGCAATTTGACGGTCGTTCAGCTTTTGTTGGCGTGTTCGACCGATATTGGCGCTGATGGAAATGCGGTGGCTGCTGCCAAAAAAAGAATCCACGCCGTTCCAGTAAGAGTAATCGAGTTGAAACCCCATCTGCGAGATGCCGAACCCGTAAGTCAAACCGTAGCCGTCGCTCGAATTGCCGCGCTTGTTCCAACCCAAGCGAAGCATCAACGTGTTGTGATAACCGACCTCGGCGCCGAAATGAACATAATTGGGAACATTTTTGGCGCTGCTTCCATCGACCTCATAAGCAATCAAAAAGTGATTGCGTCCATTCGAAAAGAAAAACGGCCGCGAAAATCCGAATCGAAATGTGCTGGGCGTGCTTTCTCGAATGTCCGCAAGCTGCACGGTTCGTTTGACGGCATTCTGGTAGTTTATGCCGACTCGCCAGTTGCCCAGCACGGGCGTTTCGAGCGGAGAGACGACCGAGACCCCGAGGTCGGCACCGACGGCTGATTCGGTGTTGCGACCTCCGATCGAACCTGCGACTACATATCCCGGCATGTTGACGGTTTCGATCTTTAAAGAGCCGCCGACCGAAAGCCATGGCCATAAGCTCTTGCCATAACCGATCAAATAGAGCGTTCGACTGTAGTCTCGTTCGCCTAAAATCGAAGCGTTGTCGTCGACAATCTTTACGCCGGACGTAGCCAGTCGCAGGAGACCGGCGGAAAAAGTACCGTAATCCAGCGTCGGAAAAACGAATGCCAGATAATCGTATTGTGTGCCCAGCGGCAGATTGGTGTGATAAGCGCCGATGCTGAGACTCGGCACCCGCTCTAAAGCGCCCGGATTCCAATAAAGCGTAAAGGGGTCTTCAGCGACGCTGACATAGGCGCCTCCCATGGCCATGGCGCGGGCACCGACCTGATATTCGAAAATATCCGTTACACCGCCCCAAGAGTTGTCCGCACCGCCGGATTGGCTGCGCACGGAAGAAGCCGTCAGCAGTAGGCCCGCTGCGGCGATTAACACCGCTACAGATCGGGTTTTTGCAAAAATTCTTGTTTGCGTTTTCATATTATCGAACAACCGCAATTTTAGTGACAGTCTGTTCGCCGTAGCCGGTTTTGAGATAAGCCAAATAAATGCCGTTTAATACCGGTACGCCCATGCCGTTAGTGCCGTCCCATTCAATGTCGCCTTGATGCAGCCCGGGTGAAGTATAATCGGGAAATGCGTCCTTCTTGAACTCCCAGGTGCGCACCAAATCACCGGTCAATGTGTAGATGGACAGCTTGATGTCCGATGCTTCCTTAAGATAGTACACAAATGAAGTTTTCGGTTTGGAAAGCCTGCCGAATGGATTGGGATAGTTGTAGAATGACTTGCTCAAAGAGGCGTCGACCAAAACGGCAGACTGAGATACAAAGCCCAAATACGAATAAGCGGCGCCGGTTGAATCGACCAGCATTACAGGCACCGAAAACTCGTCGACAATCCTTACCGCAGAAGTCGAGTCGATGCTCAGGTGAAAATCGATGAGTTCAGCCTGCTCACGAAGATCGACGATCAGTTTGATAGAGTCGGTTCTGCTGCCGATCAAGGTGTCCATGACAAAAGAGCGGAAATTCAAAAAGACGCCGCCGCTGTCTTCGAATGCGACCGCTTGACCGAAAAGATAATCGTCTTGGTCCGCCTTGACCGCCGCAATACGCCGAATCATCTGCTTGCCGCTGATCTTTTTGCCGCTGCGGTCGCGGATCGTTACGGTGATGCCGGTGACATAGGAACGCACCGTTGCGGAGCTTTCCATGTTCTTTAGCGCCAATCCCATCATCGGCACGTTAGAGGCGCCACGGACCACAGTGGTCTGTTTGCGTACGGTAAAGGGCTTGATCATTACCTTGCCGGGTTCCACCCACACCTTGGCAACGGCGCTCGAATCGCCGTCAATCAGTTCCACCGGCGTACGGGCAAACTCATCCAACGGCAGATCAAGCAGGCTGACGACAAAACTATCGGCCCGCGAGGTGATCGCACGCGGTGCTCTAATACGCCAGCTCACTGTGTCCTTGTTGGTACTCTTGAGAGTATCATGGTCGACCAACTGAAAAATTTCCGGCACCTGCAGACGCAACCGATAATTACCGACAAGCTCAGCCTCGCCGAAATTTTCCAACCAGGAGGTTACTTTAAAAATGCTTCCCGGTCGAACGCTGGTCGAATCGTTCCCAGGGGTATCGTGGACATAAAGACGAAGCTTGACGCGCGCCTTTTCCACGGTACGAAGCGGGAAAATCACTTCATCCTTGTCGGTTTTGGAAGGCAGCCCGCTGTTGATGTCGCGCGGCAATCCTTCCACCAAGATCGCAAACCTCGACAACAGGTCGCTGCCCCGAGACGGTGCCTTAAGCTGCCATGTGGGATGGAGATTTTTCGCAGCATAATCAGCCGCCGACACTTCTTTGATTTCTGTCTCACCCTCTAAGAACCGGAAACCGGGCGGCGCCGACAACCTCATTCTGAACTTGTCGCTTTGGTTAAAGCCCGCGCCGCTGTGTTTAATGACGGCGGTTAAATGAAAAACTTGATCCGTGGACACTTTGTCTTTCGTCGACGATTCGGGTGGAAAAGAAATCGTCGGCTCGACGGTAAAGATTGAACGTTGTGTAAGCGGCAAGGCAATTTTGCCGGATTGCCGACTGATCGGCTGCTCGGATTGCAGATCGATCGCTTCAACCTTGATATAGCAGCTGTCCGGAGTCGAAGGTATGCCCGTCGGCGCGGTGACAGTCCAGGTCTGCCACAATTTTTCGCCGCTGCCGGGCAGAAACTTGACCGCATCCAGAATACGGAATTGCGGCGAAGTGATGTACAATGTCGTTTTGATTTCGGCATCCTTTACACCGAACGTGCTGATTTGCGCCGCCACTTGAAATGCCTGCTCGGTTGACACCATCGAAATAGGATCACCAAAAATAGTGCGCAGCACGATCGAATCGATGGTGATGCTGCCGCCGCGATTATAAATGCACGGAAGGATCCGCTCCGTCGTTGTGACCAACGCCGCCGTACCGGCGTTTGCATCCTGCGGAATCATGGTGATGCGCACAATGATCTGCCGCTGCGTTTCGTCCACAATCGACGGTGCCTGCACCGACCAGGAGATCTCCTCGTCGCCGGTGAAGGCTTTGCTGGGAGAATCTCCGCCCGTCAAAACCAGTCCGCCGCTTCGACTCAGATCAAGCGTAACAGTACCATTTCCGACATAAGGGGCCTGGCCAAAGTTGCGTACACGGGTCACAATGCGCGCCTGCTGTCCCTGCGTGAAATTGGCAATTCCTTGGCGGATAACTCCCTGCGGATAGATTTCGATCGGTTCCAGCGCCAAGGTGGTTCGCTGCTCAACTTTTTGAATGACCAATTGCCGTGTATCAAAATAGAGTGTATCTGCGGGGTTTCCGCCGGTCACCGAAAGGGTAAAGGCGTGGGCGTCGGTGACCGGATATAGCGGCGCCGTCAATTCCCAACGCAGCGTATCAACTTCCTGGGTTATGGGAAGGATTTGATCGCTCTTGAATTCGTATCCTGGGGTCACGGGAAGCCGCGGCAGGCTGAGGGTGGCCCGTCGATCAACGATGCTCTGGCTCGATTTAACCACGGCCATGAGATGCAGCACCTGTTCGGTTGAAAGGATGCCGTCAACAGCTCCCTTTGGGCCTTCCACGACAAAGGATTGGATCGTCAGAGCTCCGACCGTATCCGTTCGCACGTCGACAAAAGACCTAATATCACCAAGCAGCGCCTGCAAACCCGTATTAAGATCAGGAGGAACCAAAGTCAAACGGCTTTCAATCCGATCCGGACCTGAAATCGTCTCGGGAGCGCGCAGAACAAAACGCAAGTCCAAAGAATCGGTGCCGGCGGGCAGAGAAAATGCCTTTTCAACCGGGTCCGCAATAAAATTTCTCGGTTCCCGTTCGATGAGATAGCCTTTTGGAGGCGTCACTTCCAAACGGCCGACTCCTATGCCCGCTTTTCCAAAATTGCGCAGTTTGGCAACTACGGTGAACGGCTTGCCTTTTTCAACCCATGTTCCTCCCAAATCACCGATCTGAAGACGGTAAACAAGCTGAGCAGGGGTCTGGATACGGACGCGAACTTCATCAGCGCCGCGCGCAGGTTCCCGCGGAGTTACAGCCGTAAGATCACCCTTGGCAACGGCGCTTAAAATCTTGGCTCGAAAAACCTCGAGCTGCTCGCCCAATCGCTCATCCCAACTGTCGTCGGCGCGGACTAGGAACTTGGCCACGGCCACACTGTCGCTGCCGATGCTGCGAATCGTATCATACAAGGCCGTCCGCAAAGAATTACCGCTGGATTCCAATTTTACAACAACATCCTGCACTCCGCCGAATTGACCGGTCTGAATGTGAACTTGGACGATAAATTGTTGGCCGCGATTGACCAATGCGATATTATTGTTATCTTCGGCATTAACATCGGCTATCGTTTGCCGAATGACCAGCGAGGCATTGTTGGCCACATAAATATTTCCGCTTTTCACTGCAGACAGCCTGAGTTCGCCGTTGCTGTTCATATCAAAAGCCCGCAGATAAACGGTATAGACCGCCTTACCGGCCAGATCGCCGTTGCGCCGCACCGTGTAAACCAACGTGTCCGTAGCACCGGCTGCCAAAACAAAATTCTTCGCCTGCTCCAGGCCGTCCGGCGGCAATACTTTATAGTCGCGATCCACGATGCCGTTGACGGTAAAGGTCACATTGCTGTCCGAAACAGCGATGAATTGTAAGGCGGCATCACCGGTGTTGCGGACAACCACGAAAATATTCCATGGGGACAACCGGTCGCCGGCATTGATTGTTTCTACAGAACTTTTAACTTGAACAATTTCCAAATCGGCGCCGCGTCGGATCAGTGCTTTTGTCGTGTCGGCACCATCGGGGGCGAGAATAGAAACGTTTTGTCTTGAATTGAAACCTTTTGCAGATAAAATCTCCGAGTGAAAAATAACTTCACCAAGTGTGGAACCGGCTTGGATGCGAAAATCAATCTCCGCACTATCGCCGCCGGCAATCGTGGTCGGAATGTACAACGGCGACTGCGCAACGCCGGCCAAATTGGGTTTGTCCGGCGTTAGAGAAACCAACGCCTGACCGGCGCTCTCGGAACCTTCGTTACGCACCTGCACCCGAACGGCAAACTCTTGCCCGAAACTGACCTCGCGGCTGGGATTGGGCGCCATGTTTTTTGTCGACACGATCCGAAGCGCGGCAGGGCGATAAATTTTAATCTCCGCTGTTGCATCGACGGCCTCTTTGATGTTTGCCTGAGAACCGTCAAATCCTTTGGCGCTCAGAATGCGCGCCGTTAAAATTTCTCCATCGAGATTTTCAAGCTCAGCCGCTTTAATGCGAAATCCGACATCACCGGTGGCAGCAATATTCAGGCGGGTAATCGTCCGCTCAGGCGTTAAAACAGTTGAATTCGGCGCCGTCAATGCGACGCGCACGGTATCAATGAACCGCCCGCCTTCGTTGCGTACTTGGACGCGGACGACAAACTCTTGTCCGACATTAACATGACCGACGCCGTTCTTGTCGACGTTATGAGTCGTGTCGATAAATGTAGAAACAAGTCGAACAACCGAGCTGCTGGTTACAAAAATTTGCGTGTCTGCCGTTACTATTCGCGGTCCGCCTGCCAGATTGTTCAATTCCAACCCCCGAATTGCGGCGCGAACTGTCTTGCGGCCGGCGCCTTTACCGGTTTCGCGAACAGTATAGGTCAAGGTGACCGAAGCGCCGTTGCTGATGCGTCGCTGACCGGCCGGAATAGGCTGCGGCTCGATCAGATGATCTGTTTCTTCGACGCCGCTCTCATTTAGGATCTTGATATCCGATGCGGCAGGGTCCAAAAGTTCAATAACTCCGGCGCCGGTGTTGCGCACGGTTACAAAGATGTTCCAAGGAATGACCGAAGAGGAGGTCACCGTATCCTGATCGACGCGGATCTGAACGACCGAAAATTGAGCGGGAGCCTGCGTAAACACGGTTTCGGTCGAATCGACACTCGGACGGACGATTCTAGCCGGGCCGTTGGTATTTCTGGCTGTTGCACTGATAATGGTCGCTCTGAACAAGCCTTTTTGACCTTCTATATTTGGCGGAGCAACGCGTATCGGGGGTGTCCACACCGACGTACCAGGGGCCAAATTGGTTACTGAGGCCGTTGAACCGTCCGGCAGAGCGAACAAACCGTTATCGCTGTAGAACTGCACCCCCGCCTGCTTTATGTAATCCGAATTCTCGCCGCCGACATGGGTTACTTTGGCGCGCAAAAAGAATTCTTGTCCGCTGTTTACAAACCCGCCGGAGTTGATCATTGCCTCAAGGCTGTCCAGCCGCACTTTTGCAGAGTCTTGAATGGTTATACGCAACTGTTCCGGCGCAATATTCGTAAGATAACGGCCCGTATTGTCCTCGCGCAGCGCAAGATTGGCGTTGATGGTCGTTTCGCCTACCATCTCCTGTGCTGCGGACACTTTGGTAATGCGAAATCTGACCGAATCTTGAGTATTTCCTGCAAGAATTGAGGAACCGCTGCCGACAAAGATATTCGGCGTCTGTACCGTAAAGTTCTCATTTCCCTTGCTGAAAGTGAGAAACGTCATCGCCGGATCTTGAACAAGCGACAGATTACTGCCGCCTCGGTTCCGCAGGTGAGCGGTCACCTCCACAGGTTCTGTTTGACCGCGGGTTAGAGTAGATTGTTGGGATTTGAGTGCCAATACTTCCAAAATTGCCGGTGATTGAACGGTGACCTTGGCGGCATTGCTGATCTGCTGCTCGAACAAGGGGCCGCTTTCCAAACTGTCGCTCAAAACCGCTTTAGCGCTCAAGAGCACATCCCCCAACGGTGCGTCCTCGGAAACAGAGTTCACATTAAAGCGGATCACTTTGCTTCTGCCGTTGCCGATGAACGGTGAATTATCGACAAATTTATCAGGAGAGGTGACGCCGAAGCGATTGGAAACATTTTGCGTGCCGAAACTGAAAATCATTGCCGCGGATTTTAATTTTAATGTTCCGCCGCTGTTGTTAGTGACTTGGACGTCAATCTGCCAGGGCTCCGTCTGGCCCGCTGTGACTGTCTTTGCACTCGGAACAACAAGATCGACAGAGATGTTGCCGGGCTGACTGATTCTAATCGACGTTCCGGCAAGCGTGATGGTTTTTTGAAAAGCCGCGCCGTTTTCGATTCCTGAAAGTACTAAAACAGGTTCATAAGCGCCGAGCGCAAAAGCCGAAGTCAAATATCTCTGTTGAAAGTAGAGGCGCACCGCCCCATTTCCGGGAATCACTGCTCCGCGCGTTTCATCAAGGTTAGCGGAATAGGTGTTGACACCGTCGCTGAATGAAAAGGTCGTTGCGTCGCTGAAAAGGGTCACCGCCGCCTGGCCGTTATTGACAAGACTCAACTGAAATTCAACAGTTCGGCCTGGTATGGCCGTCAGAGGGCCGAGCGAATTCGGTTGATACGCAATATCAGCCGCCGACACCACTGCCAGCTGGACCGGCTGTTGATTTTCAGCATAGAGAGGAAGCTTGCGGTTGAGTTCTATTGCCTTGACCGCGGCGCGCACATCATAAACTGCCGGTGAATTGACTCTGGCCGTGACCTTGAAAAAAAGACTGTCTTTGGCGCCGCCGTTCAAGGTTTTCGACTTGGATCCGAAAAGGGCATCCGGCTTTGTTACCGAAAATGCATTTGAAGGCGTGCTGCCCAGGTAAAAACGCAGCCAGGTGGAATCGACGCTTGCAGGGTTTACTTCAACAGCCGCTTCGCCTCGGTTTTCAACTACAACAAATACATCCCACGTCGTTTCACGGCCTGAAGAGATTTGCGGGAGACGGCTTTTAATTTCACTAATGCGCAAATCCGAAGGGTTTTGCAAAAGAATCGAAGATTTGGCATCGCCTGCGCTTTTGCTCTTTACTTCCCCTGTATTGTTGACCGTATAACGGATTTGCGGATTGATGGTCACAACTCCGGCCGGTCCTCCGGTCCTCGTAACCGGCAGGGTGAGGATGTCCGTTTCCCGTTCGCTCAAAACGGCGTCGCCGTTCGCCAATGTCGCCTGACCGAACGTAAAGTTCGAAACCGGCTGCCCCGCCTGGTCGGTCATTCCTGCCTGCACGGCGTTAAGGTCGATCGTCACCGGACTACCGCCTCGATTGCTCAGTTCAATAACGATGTTCCAAGTTTGCTCGTTGCTGTTGACGGTAGCCGAACTTTGCGAGGGATAAACGCGAGCGATGACCACATCGTCAGGCGTCTGTACCTCCAATGCGCCGTAAGAGCCGGAGATATTCGAATTGGTAAAGTAACCGTCGCTGCTTTCCACGCGGGCAAAAAGGGTGTAATTGCCGCTTGGTACACCGGAGCCGATGCGCGTTACCGTATAATCCAAATAACCGATCTCACCAGCCGGGATTGCCTGTGATCCGCTTCTTAGTCGCGTCGGTGATGTTACCGAAATGTCGGGAGTGCCGCTCAGACCGCTTTTTAGGAATTGAATTTTCGTTCTGTCCGGCTGAAAGTTTAACGTTACGGGTGAGGTGCTTAAATTTTTTACGCCGACCGTTATGGTGAACGGCTTTGTCTGACCTTGCGTCACAGCGGGCTGCGTCGGTATGATGCCGACGATTTGCAGGGAAGGCGCGTCAATGCTGGTAAACTGATCGCTGGGAGAAACGTTGGTCGTCCGCAAACCTTTTGTATTGGCATCTTGATAATCGACTCGCGCAGCAACCGTGATGCGGCCCAACGGCGCATTGGGTGTAGAAGATAGAAAATAGCGCAATTGCGCCGTCGCGCCGCCGAGAACGCGTACGGGTCTGGGTTGAGCCGGATCGGGGGTAATGATAAAGTTCGATGAAACGTCGACCAGCTGTTCGTTGAAAAAGCTGAAAGTTGCATTTCCGGCCAATGCATCGGCAGTATTCAAGACGCCTTCATTATTACGGACGAAAATTGTAACCGGAATGCCCCCGCCGCCGCGCGCAAGGCTGTCAGCCTGTATGTTCAGGGCCGCTGCCTGCAAGGCCGCCGGCCGCTGGACCAGCCATTGGTCGGTTATCTCGGCGTTATTTGCCTGCGCCGGTACGCCTTTATAAGTGCCGAGGATTTGCCCATCCAGTGTAATGGCTCCCAAGGTTGCATTTGCAGCCACGTTCACTGTAAAGGTCAAAGACATCGATCCGCGTGCCGGAATGGAACCGGTCACCGCCGGGGCAGAATAATCACCATTGACCGACAACACACCGGCTCTAAAATTCAACGAGGCGGTAAAGTTTTCAAAAGCGTCGTCGCTGTTGTTGACGAGCTCCATTCTTACAACGAGGCCGTTTTGGCCCTGACTGACCGTCGAGTCGTCGGCGACAATACGCGTAATGCGAATATTGTTGGGGCCTGTGACCCGAATGATGCGTGTTGAATCGCTTACGGTTCCAAACGTCGCCCAAATGTATTGCTCGCCCAAGGTAATAAGTTTGAAATTCGTGCCGGGGAAAGTTCTTGTGCCGTTGCTGCCGGAAAAGGAGGTCGGCGCCGGCAGCACCTTTTGAGGACTGGGATCAGAAGAACCAAAACTGACTGTACCGGTAAAGTTGGTTTTGACATTATCATAAACGTCATAAGCCCGCACGGTCACTGTGCTGGGGAAAAATGTGTTCGTAGGAATAGTGGCAGGTACATCAAAAAACTTGAAAGAAGCCAGAGCGCCGGGTTGAACAGTAATGATAGGCGTTAAAGCCGAGATACTTGGAGTGCCGCCCACCTGTCCCAGCAGCTGAAGACTTTCCGCCCGCACAAGGGTTTGATAAGAACTGCCTCTGCCTTTGCGGACAGTAATAGGTGTAAGGGTTGGTGCATGGCCGTTCGGAGCATTGTGGTCCCCGGAAGGAAAACTGAGTTGTATCACCGCATCCGCGGGATTGCCGAAATCGTCAACAGCATTGACTACCCTTAACTCAAAAGGCTGTCCGGCTGTTTGCGTCGTAACAACATCAAAAGCAAAAGTTTTTATCCTTCCGGGCAGAACATTAAACGACCGGCTCGTACGTCGTACATTGCCGATTACCGCATCAAACGTATGCAGACCCACTGTTCGAAATTCGAAACCCTCTCCGCTAAACGACTTGGTACCTCCATCCGCCACAGTGAAAACATATGGTGTATTAATATTCCAATCAATGAGAGCCTTTGGATCGCTGCTATCAAAGTAAAGAGATCCCACCAAATCCGTTTTTCGATTTCGCCACTGATCGTAAGCGGTAACCGTAATGGTGGTACCGGCGCCAAAGTCGGTTCCCGCAATCGTGGAATCAGGCGGATTGGAAACGTCCAAGCTGCCCAAAGCCCCCGGCTTGACAAATATATTTGTTGTGAAGGCTGTTCCGCCCCCTTCTGCAGTGCCCTTTAATCTTATTGTTTCCGCTTTATAAAGGGTCTGCACGGCACTTCCCGTTCCGTTCCGGACCCAAATCGGCACCAAAACAGGAAAAGTGTTGCCGTCCGGCGCTCGATGGTCTGCAAGCGTTCCGATCTCAAAAGAAATAGTTACTATTCCATCCGACAGATTGCCGTCAGAATCCCTTGCATTAAGGACATTCAGTGAAAAGCCCTCGCCCGCGCGCGGTTCGGTCACACTTGAGCTTAATGAAAAGGTCGAAATGGGGTGGATAAGTGTTAAGGTCGTCGAGCCGCTGTCCGAGGGAACGGAAGTAAAAGGATCGGCGTCGAACGTAAAAGTTTCCACACGGACCCGATAAGTTCCTACATTCGGCGCATTTCCGATTAGAGCCAAATTGACTCCGACTGCCCCTTGACCGTTATTGTTGTTTATCCCCACTCTCGTCATGACAAGCTTGCGGTAGGTCGTGCCGCCAATATTGACGGTGCGAATCGTATCGATCCGTATGGCGCCGTTCATAGTGTTCGGGTCCACCGTCGTCGCCATTACCAGCTGATTTCGATCCAGAATGAATTCGCTCGGATAAATAACCGCAATTTTGCCCTGTGCATTGATCGGCGCAATAGTGGTCCAGGTAAGCTTGTGTATCGTTCTAGCTCCGACCACACGACTTTGTGGTTCGACTCTTAACGTCGAAGAGATATTTCCTGCCTGAAGAGCAGAGGCGGCAATCAAGCCGCAAAATATACCGATGGCAAATCTGCGCAGCACCATAAGCCTTCACTGTTTTTTTGATTCGTTGTTTTCAGCTGCCGAAAGGCTTTCGGCGCGCTCTATTTCCTGATTCCCTTGCTTCAGCATGACGACAACCTTATCAGCAGCCGTTTGCTGAATCGGATTGAGTAATGTAGCAAGTTTAATATCGAACTCTTCTCCCGGCAAAAGTGTGGCGGAAACTCCACGGATGTCGATTACCAATGTGTCTCCTCGTAAACTAACAGGCAGAACCCCGCCGAGGCGGTCCGAAGCGGCAAGCGTGACGCCGCTTACGTTGTAGCCGCTTGGAAAAACAATTTCGATTCGGGAGGTAGGCAAAATGGGTGAATCGAACGCTACTTTTAGCTCGTACACCGCCGGTTCGGCCGGTTTTTGCGTCGTCGAAAACACACTAATAATTCTATTTTCGGCGCGCAATTGCAGGGTAAAAACGCTCATTCCGAGCAAAAAGCAGATCAAATTTAACTTCATGAGAATCTCTTTCATTAGTTTGATACCAAAACAATTCGTTTTTGCACAAAATTCAAGATTTATTTATCGTAACAAAAATTTTTGTCTCAAAATGAATAACCTGTTCGCGGCGAATACAAACTATCATCTCGAACCAAGAAATTCAAGCAAAATCTTGACGCAAAATCAAAGTTGCAATTCTTATTCCAAGGAAAAAATCTGACGAAAAAAGATATGTGAGAGAGGAATCAGGAAGGTTTTAATTCAGAACAGCCCGCAGCAGAATCAAAAGCCCGCGGCCGTCATTCTGCATGAGCTTTAACTTTTTCTTGGCTTTTTCATAGTCGGGATTGATTTGGACAGCTTTTTCGAATTCTTTCGTCGACTTTTCGAAGCAAAGCCACGCCTTCAGCAAATAGGCCAAACCTAAGCTGTGATGGAGGTCTGCATAGTGCGGATTATCCTTCAATACATTTTGGATGGTCTGAATGTAATAATCCAACTCTCCCCCTTCATCGGCCAATTGGCCGAACATAAATTTGAGATAAAACTCGCTGTCCAGCCATTTGCCATTGCGTTCACTTTTTCGCGCTTGTGACAACAATGACAACGCTTCTTCGACTTCTCCGCCGAGCTTTAGGTTATCGATCGCTTCCAAAAGCTTGTCAGCATGGAGATCGGAACTCATCCGTTGCACTTTGCGCAGCAGCTGCTCGGCTTCTTTGAGTCGTTCGATCGGAGGCGGCAAATTTGCGTGAACCGGGTCGGAAATGACGCTTTCGACTAGGAGATTAGCAAGCGTAAAATAAGCGTCCCAATATTTTGGGTTCAGCGACAATGCTTGGTTGATGCAGTCACGTGCTTTATCAAATCGATCCAACCGCCAATTGATTTTTGCCAATAAAAGCTGCAGATCCGGATAAGAAGGCTTTTTAGCTGCCGCTTTCTCTGCATAATTTAAAGCTTTTTGCGCATCACCGGCATAAAGGAGGGCAGTCGCTAATTCAATCTGCAACTCTTCATCTTCGGGTTGATGGGCAATAACTGCAGAAAGCTGAGCCACGGCGTCCGCGTAAAAACCCTTTTCAAAAAATAAATGCCCCAGTCGGCGCATGGAAGGCAGATGCTTTGAGCTTTTCACCTTTTCGGCGATGTGAAAAAGCATTTCCACCTCCGCCTTTACTAAATCATGAATCCGATTGATTCGATTTTCCGCTGCATCGGATTCTGTTTGGGTTTCGATCGGGAATCGCTTTTTAAAGACCAGCGCGCCGCCGTCAAATAAGGAAGATACGATCAGGTGATCATCGACGCTCGTCTGCAGATGAAATTTTCGATCGGCAATTGCCAGTTCGCTATTCAAACCGATGCTCATGTAACAGTTTGGGCGATTAGTTAATTAAAACATGCTTTATGAGATTCGGGGATGGAACTTCTCTAGGCTCTTCTTCAGCATGTTAATAATCTTGTTGAGCGCATAATAGAGTCAGCGCCTTTAATCCGCTTTCCAATCGATCCAGAGCCTTTTCGAGATTGGCCATCGAAGTAGCGAAAGAAAGCCGACAATGCGTATCCATTCCGAACGCTATGCCGGGCACAATCGCAACACCATGGTTTTCCAACAAGTAAGCGCAAAAGCCCATCGAGTCTTTAATTTCACCTTTATAATACCAGGAAAAATCCGGAAATGCGTAAAAAGCGCCCTGGGGCGGTTCATAACCGACATGCGGCATGCGGCGGATCCTTTCGGATACATAATCGCACCGCTGATGAAATGCAGCAACCATCTCTTTTAGAAACGACTTGTCGGAAACATATCCTGCCAAGGCTGCTCTTTGCGAAATGGAGGTGGGGTTGGAGGTTGTATGCCCTTGATAATTAGCGACAGCGGCGGCTATAGGCTTCGGCGCTGCTAAAAAGCCGATTCGCCAGCCCGTCATGGCGAATGTTTTTGAAACGCCGTTGACATAAAGCAGCTTGTCGCGAATTTGCTCATAAACCGTCATGCTTGCAAATCGATCTTTAAAAACGATTTTATCATAGATTTCGTCTGAAATCACATAGATATCGTGTTTCTGAATGACCGCCGCCAAATCATCAAGCTCTGATCGGCTGTAGACGGCTCCTGAGGGGTTGCTGGGCGAATTCAGTATCAAAAGACGCGTCTTTGGAGTAATGGCCGCTTCAAGCTGATCAGCCGTGATCTTTAAGCCGGTCGAGTCTTGGGGCGTCATTTCAACGACCTCAGCACCGGCAAGGCGGATCATTTCAGGATAACTGACCCAATAAGGGATCGGCAGTAATACTTGATCTCCTGGATCACAAACTGCGGCGATGGCTTGATAAACGGCATGCTTGGCGCCGCAGGTTACTACAATTTCATTCGGTTCATAAACAGCTCCGTGTTCCGCCTTTATCCAGTCGCAAATTGCCTCTTTAAGCTCAAAAGCGCCATCCACAGGGGTATACTTGGTATACCCTTCCTGAATCGCCTTTATTGCTGCCTCTTTAATATGCTGAGGCGTGTCGAAGTCCGGCTCACCGGCGCCCAAAGATACAACGTCTTTCCCTTCGCGCTTTAGCCTTGCCATTGTTTTTGTTAGCGCCAAGGTTTGGGATTCCTGGATCTGTGCAAGTCGTTTTGAAACGTGCATAGCGGTTTATTCCTTCAGTTGGCCTTAATGCTGCAGATGCAGGCGACGTTGACGATGTCTTCGGCTTTGCAGCCGCGCGAAAGATCATTGGCGGGTTTAGCCAACCCCTGCAACAACGGTCCTAAAGCTGTTGCGCCTGCCAGCCGCTCGGTTAATTTGTAAGCAATGTTTCCGGCGTTAAGATCAGGGAAAATGAGCACATTGGCTTGTCCGGCCACCAAGCTTCCTGGAGCCTTTTTGGCCGCCACGAACGGTACCAGCGCCGCATCAGCCTGCAGCTCGCCGTCGATCAATAGATCGGGGCGTCGCTCCTGCGCAATTCTTGTGGCGATGCGGACCTTGTCCACAAGCTCATGTTCCGCGCTTCCCTTAGTAGAGAAGCTGAGCAACGCTGTCAACGGTTTCTGTCCGGTGAGCTTTTTATGGGACTCGGCAGAGGCAATGGCGATTTCAGCTAACTGTTCGGCAGTCGGATTCGGCACCACGCCGCAATCGGCATAGGTCAGGGGTGTGCCGTCTTTAAGAATCATCAAAAATGTGCTCGATACAATTGAATACTCTTTTGCAGTGCCGATAATCTGAATGGCGGCGCGCAGGACATTGCTCGTTGTCTCAACGGCACCTGCTACGCTGGCATCCGCCAGACCGACATGGACAGCCATGGCCGCATAAAAAAGCGGCTGCTGCATTACCATGGCGGCCTTTTCCATGTCCACCCCTTTATGTTTGCGCTTTTCAAAGTAGATCTTGATAAAATCATTTCGATTAGAATCTTTTTGCGGATCGATGATTTGAATACCGCGAAGATCGGCTTTAAACTTTTCTGCTGCACTTAATGTGGCTTCCTCATCTCCGACAAGAATGGGAATCGCTAATTTCTTTTCCTGCAGAATTTCGACTGCACGCAGCACCCGTTCGTCCGTCGATTCGGAAAAAACTATCCGCTTAGGATTTTCAGCAGCGCGTCTCTGGATTTCTTCAATGACGTTCATTGGCTCAGCTTTTCCTTTAATTTTTTGTAAACGTATTTGGGGACAAATTGATCAAATTCAGCATTAAAGTAGGCTAATTCCTTAACAATGCTTGAATTCAAATAAGCATACCGCTCGTGCGGCATTAAAAATACGGTTATCAATTTTTCATTCAGCTTGCGATTAATCATCGCCATTTGCAATTCATACTCAAAATCGGAAACGGCGCGTAAACCACGAATAAGGGCCACCGCACCGCGTTTTTCGGCATACTCTACCAAGAGCCCGTCTACTCGGCAGATTTCGATGCGCGGATCGTTGCCCACCACATTACCAATCATATCGATGCGTTCTTCCGTACTAAACAAAGGTTTCTTTTGGGGATTAGTGGCCACGGCAATAATGAGATGATCAAAAAGCAAAACTGCCCGCTGAATGATGTCGAGGTGGCCATTAGTTATCGGATCAAAAGTTCCCGGATAAATTGCGGTTTTTGGCATTCTCAAGATAATTGATAAAAGGTTAATTGGGCATCGCCGAATTTTTTTTGGCGAATAACTTGAAAGGACTCATGGGTTGGAGGCTCGATGCGTGCAGAAGATTCATAAATAACTACACCATCTTTTGCAAGAAGACGATTTGCCGCGATTTTATTAAGTACTGCGCTAAATTCTGAAAATTCATACGGCGGATCTGCAAAAATCACGTCGAACTCCTCACCAAGTTGCTCTTTGCTCAGCGCCTTTAATGCGTCGCCTACAATAATATCGGCTTCCATACCGACTATATTGCAATTACGACGAATTTCCTTGGCCGTCTGTGCCGAGATTTCGACGAAAACAACCTTTTGCGCTCCGCGGCTTTTGGCTTCGATGCCGACGGCACCGCTACCGGCAAAAAGGTCTAAAAGCTTTGCTCCGGTAATTTTATCTCCTATAATGGAAAAGAGCGCTTCTCGCAAGCGATCTGATGTCGGCCTGACGTTCCTTTCTTTCGGAGCAAAAAGTTTCCTTCCTTTAAATTGGCCGGCAATAATTCGCATTTATATTTATTTATACAATACAAACTGAAAACAAAGTTATGGTGCAGAAAAGGTTTTGAATTACATCTGAATACGAAGCACGATAGTATAATCGCTTGTCGGTATTGTCGAAATAATGATTTTGTCAATTTTTTCGCTTGCCGACTCTTTGGCAAGCTCCTGCAGCAAATTTATGCATGACTCCAAGGAGCCGCGAAATTTTGCAAACAATACGCGTCCTGACTGCAAAGAGAGGCTTACCACCTGCAGCCCTGTTTTGCCGGCCATTTGCTTCAAGCCGGCTTCCCACGATTCAGAGGTGAGCACTCCGGCGTTTATTGCCTGCACCGTTGCAGTTCCGGTAAACATGACTGCCCGCCCTTGGACGACGGGATTATTGACGGAAACGATCGACGGCAAGCCCGCCCGAAAAGCATCCACGACGGTTTGGGTAACGGCGCCTCCGGTCTCCATTTCAATCGAAAAGCTTTGGTCATCTAAAACAAATGCCGTGATGCGGCCGTTTTCTCCACATGCTTGAAGGGCGCTTCTCAAAACAGCGGCAGCCGCTCCGACCGAAGTCTTGACATCTAATGACAAAGGCGGAGCTTCCACCGTTTTCGGCGGTTCACTTACAGCCGGCTCCTCCTTTTGTTTTGTTTCGACGCTTGGAGGTAATGGTTGTTCGCCGAGCGTGTCTGCAACAGCCGCTTCATCTGACCCCGCCGCTTTCATTGCCTGCTTCGGCTTTACGACGCCTACATAATAACCCAAAAGAACGATGAGCAAAACTAAAAGAGCGGCAAGCACCATGTTCTGAGAGGAACCCTTACGGGAATTCCGTTTATTTGCCCCTCTCGTAAAACCGGGCCTCTTTATAGGTTCTTGAGGGATAGTAAAATCCGGATCTTGACCTTGCGACCAAGGCGCTTCGTTTTCCTGCTCCCGCTTGTCTTTCAACAGATTCATAAAAGCCCCTTTGCTTTAAAGGACCATGCCCATGCACGCCAGGAAGCTTTGCGGATAGTTTTCGATGAGCCGTTGCGATTCTAAATTAAGCATCTTGTAGCAGGTAGCAAAAGGATCAACCCAAAAGGAGGCGCTACCCGGATAGATATGCTCTAAATCATTGAGCAACGCCTTATCTGCAGCTTCTCCGGCAACGGCAATTCGGCTTAAATTCATCAAACCGAGGTTATCGCGCAGATTGATGAGCAGTTTATCAATTTCCTTTTGAAGAATATCGGCCATTTCCGCGGAAGACAGGGAATAAAAGTCTTTTCCATCTACGACAGGGGGCATTTCGGATGATAGAGCGTATCTTCCATCTGATAAAATAGAAAAGCCTACGCCCCCGCGTGTAAATTCCAGGAGCACGGTCAGACCGTTTAAAGTTTCTTTATAAGCAAACTGCAGTGCACGCAAAGAAGCAAACAGATCCAGATCAACCGTTTCAAGAGTCAGCCGCGATTTTTTAAAAATATCCTTCAAATAGGATATTAGAGCTTTCCGCACTGCGACAAAGACTACGACATCGCCTTTACCCATCGGGATAATGGAATGCTCGTATCCGACGTTGTATTCATCGCGGGGAGCAATCAGCACCTGCTCGAGTTCCCATTCAATATGTTGCCGAATCTCCTCATCGGTTAGTTTTTTGTCGACGGCAAAGGTCTTTTTGATGGTCAATCTTCGATCGATAGAGACAAATGCGGATTTGGCTTTTTGGCTGAATGTGTCGCAGGCTTTATCGATTATTTCAGCAAAACGGGGAATGAACTTGGAATCGCCGATGGTAGTAAAGTCAAAAGCAACCGGAAAGGAATATTGCTGCACATTCGTGACGGTCAACTTGCCGTTCCAAAATTCGGCTTCTATAAAACGAATTTTATCGCGCCCAATGTCGACCCCAACTCTAACCGTTTCATTATCCATCAGCATCCCCGTTGTTTCATATCCGGCTCCTTGCGTCGATCCGACCATTCGGATCGACGCAAGGATCTATTTTGAGCGCCGAAAAGCTATACTGCCGTTATTCTTTCCAGCTCTCTTTGCCCAACTCGATGTTGCCGTGATTTTCGATTTTTAAACCGCCAAGAAAACCGTATTTAAAGCTTTTGTTAATGCTCTCCATATAAGCAGTGTCAATCGGACAGGACACTTTGATGACTTTGATGGCGGAATCATTATTTACATAGATGTTGTAAGGCTCATGATTGGTGGGACAAGTGTTCAGATTCTCCAGCTTTGCTCTGGCCATGGAGTCAATCTTTGCAGCAAATGCCGGGCTGGCGCGCCGCAACGAGTCCATGATATAAGCTTCGGAGGTATCGATGCTGAAAGCACGGGTGAAAATCAGCATGGAATCGATCAAAGACGAGACGGGAATATGCTTGCCCCGCTTGACCAGGTATTCCGGCGGTGCACCGTTGATCGAATCGACCGAGTCTATGGTAATGAATACCAGATCCTGCATCTTTTTAAATTTTTTGATGATCTGCTGGCCCAAAATCGAATCCAGATTGGCAAACCGGCGCAACGCCTTGCCGCTCGGATCAGACAAGATAAAATTAACGGCTTTCTCCAGCGTGTCCGTATAAACCAAAAAATTGTCCAAATAGGTTAATTCAGCATAGTAGATATGCTGCATGTTTTCGCGGCAAATTTTGGTGTTTATTTCTTCAGCTTTCCAAAGCTTTGCCGGATAAGTCAGCGTGAAAATGAGCAGCCCGGCGAGAATTACGGCTAAAATTTCCAAAACAATAGAGCCCTTGGCGTGCTGTTCGGCGGTCTTTACGTCTTTAGACATTAGTTCCTCCTGATAGAAGCGTGCTAATTTACTGTAATAAAATCCTTTATAAGTTCAAATGTTTTGGGGCCGATTCCTTTGACATTCCGAATATCTTCAATTCGATTAAAAGGGCCGTTTTGCCTCCGGTACTGTATAATGCGCTCGGCCATCGCCGGGCCGATTTTAGGAAGGCTTGTGAGCTCTTCGGCTGTTGCATGATTTAAATCTATTTTCTTCGTCAATCTTTCTTTTGCCGCCTGCAGGTTTTGCTTCGGCAGCTCATTTACAGTTAATTGATCTTGGTGACTTTTTTTCTCCTCCGACAACTGCTGAAACTCTTCAAGCAGCGCTGCTTTTTGGATTTCCCACTTTTCGTTTTTGCCTTGCAACGCCGATCGCTCCCGCACTTGTTTGATGCCAAAACCAAGCAAAAGCGAAAAGATGAGAAAAATTATGACGCGCTGCTCCTGTTTCGTCATCCAGGAAAACACTTACAAAACTGCCTCCTTCATCCGATCGATGAACGACTTGTCTTCACGATCCGGGTGCATGCTTTTATATTGGTCCAACTCTTTAAGAAGACTTTTTTCTTTCGCGCCCAATTTGGTCGGAATCCAGACATGCACTTTGATCAATTGATCCCCAACTTTGTACGAATTAAGCTGAGGCAGCCCCTTGCCGCGCATGCGCAAAATTTTGCCGCTCTGGGTTCCTGCAGGAATGGTGATAAGCGCTTTGCCGGTCAATGTCGGCACTTCAACTTCGGCGCCTAGCGCCGCCTGCGGAAAAGAAATGTAGAGATGGTAAATTATATCGTCACCGACCCGCTCGAACTCTTCATGCTTTTTCTCTTCTATGAAGACCAATACATCTCCCTGCGGACCACCATGCGGGCCGACGTTGCCTTTCCCCCTAAGGGTGATGTACTGACCTTCTGCAACACCGGGAGGAATTTCCACCTCCACCGTTTCTTCCCCGCGAACTCTGCCTTCTCCATGGCAGGCCGGACAAGGACGATCGATAATTTGGCCTTCACCGTTACAGCGGCGGCAGGTCTGAGAAATGGTGAAGAATCCCTGCCGATAAGCCACTTGACCATGCCCGTGACACGCGGGACAGGTCACCTTTGAGGTTCCTGGACTGGTACCCTTGCCGCTGCAGGTTGAACAAAGGACGTATTTTTTGAGCTTTAGCGTTTTTTTTGTGCCTTTGGCGATCTCTTCCAATGAGAGTTCAAGGCGAAGCTGAAGATCAGCCCCTCTCTGCTTCCCGCTGCGGCGCGTCGCTTGTCCCATGCCGAATATATCGCCAAAGCCGCCGCCGAAAACCTCACGAAAAATATCAAAAGGATCGGCATATCCGCCAAAACCTTCAAACCCGCCCATGCCGCGCGTCCCATTCTTACCGAATCGATCGTATTGGGCGCGCTTTTGCGGGTCGGACAGCACGGAATAGGCCTCACCGATCTTTTTAAATTTTTCCTCCGCGTCCTTATCGCCGGGATTACGGTCGGGATGATATTCCATCGCCAACTTGCGGTATGCCTTTTTAATTTCATTGGCATCCGCATCGCGACTGACGCCTAATATTTCATAATAATCTTCTTCGGCCATATATCTCAAATCAATCTTTTTCTTTGCTTACAATCACTCGCGCATGACGCAATATTTTTTCTTTATATTCGTATCCGCGCTGATGCTCCTCGACCACCGTATTTGGAGGAACCCCTTCGGCTTCCACCAGCATCAACGCTTCGTGGCGTTCGGGGTCAAACGGTTCGCCTTTGGTTTTCATTTCGCGCACACCTTCATCTTCGAGAATTTTGGTGAAATTTCGGCGAATCAGTTCGATCCCTTGAAGGACAGGATCTTCCTGTGCCTTTTCGGCTGTCGATTCGCACAACCTATTCAAATCATCCAACACCGGCAGCAATTTTTTGATCAATCCCGCATTGGCCGATTCCACCAAATCGGCCTTTTCCTGCTGAACGCGCTTGCGATAATTATCGAATTCCGCTGCCGTTCTCAGCAGCATCTCCTTCAAAGCGTCCCGTTCAGCCAAAGCCGCCTCCAATTCTTTTTTGTAATTTCGCCTTTTCTTGGATGCGGCAATCGACTCAACGTTGTTTTGTACGGTCTCAGCCTGATTCATCTGCAGCTATTTCAGTTCTTTCGAAACAATATAGTTCAAAGTTTCCGCCATGAACTGAACGAGCGAAATGATCTTGGCGTACTGCATACGTGTCGGGCCAAGGATGCCGAGCGTTCCTTCAGCCCCTTCGATCGAATACTTGGTCGTGATGAGGCTGCAGTTGCGCATCAGCTCTTCCTTATGCTCTTCGCCGATAATAATGCTGACGCCGTTGGTATGATGATCCGACATTACACGGACGAGAATATCCTTCCGGTCGAGCAGTTCCAATATTTTTTCAATTTTCTCCCGCGAATCAAACTCGGGATTTGTAATGACGTTTTTCGCACCGGAAAAATAGAAATCGCCTTCCGGCTCATAAGCGATGAGCCGACCGGTTGAGTCTTTAATGGCATCGATCAAATTGCGCTGCGCTTCGCTCAGATCGAGGAACCGATCTTTCAGCCCCTCGGTGAGCTGTTCGATGGAAATGCCGTATAGCCTTTCATTAAGGACTCGCGCCGTATCGACAAGAAAATCGACCGGAAATTGCTTGTCGATTTCGATAATTACGGACTTGGCAATTCCTGAGGTGACATGAAGAATAAACAGCACTTTTTGCGAGGCCAGCTGCACCAGATCGATCTTGGCGACCTTACCCCGCTTGAATTTTGGCGATAGAACGATCCCCAACAAACTTGAAATCTCGCCCAAAACAGTGGCGGCGCCGCTGATGATCATCTCGACATCCTGGGAAAAGCGTCTGAGCTTTTCCAGAATGACGCGGCGTTCCCGCGGCGTCAACGCTTCGCCGCGATCCTGCAACGAATCGACGTAAATCCGGTAGCCCTGCGTCGTTGGAATGCGTCCTGCCGAAGTATGCGGCTGGCATAAAAGACCCTTTTCTTCCAGATCCGTCATGACGTTGCGGATTGTCGCCGGACTCAGGTTGAGATTATAGTGCTTGGAAATATATCGCGAGCCGACCGGTTCAGCGTTTTGAATAAAGCCGTGAACGACAGCTAAAAAAACCTGCCGTTCGCGCGGCGTTAATTCGATGGTATTGATTTTTTCGCTTGTCATATCTTAAAGAATCTATATTTCTAAATTTGTTTTAAGTTAATGATTTTAAAGCGCCTTGTCAAGGGAAATTTGCCCCCTTGAATCGACGTCAAATTTATCATAAATAGCGCTTTACCGCCCACCAGCTGCCGATCAGTCCGAAAATCAATCCGGTAAGCGGAGCGCCGATTATGATTTCATTCGGAACGAAAACAAAACCCGGCCATCTCCATTCGATGATCTTCCACACCGCCCATAATAGTGCGGCGGCAATACCGCCTCCAATCACTCCCTGCAGCATCCCTTCGATGAGAAAAGGCCGCTTTATAAAACCATGCGTTGCACCGACAAGTTTCATCGTTTCGATGATGGAACGACGTCCGTAAATGATCAGCCGTATGGTATTCGAGACCATAAACAAAGAACCTGCCAAGACCAAAAAGAATGCCGCCAAAATGACGCGATGAGACCAGCGAGAAAAGCGCTCCAGGGCCTCTATTGAGCTGCGCTGATACACGACCTCATCAACGCCCCTTTCCTTCTGCAGTTCTTTGATAAACTCGCGAATTTCCGGTTCCTGGAGATACTTTCGCTTAATTTTGATGCGGAAAGAGGCGGGAAGGGGATTATCTTCCAACAGAGAGAGGATATCATCTCCAAAAACCTGGCGGAATTCACGCGCTGCGTCCGCCTTTGAGACGTACTGTACACTTTCGACGATCGGCTTAGAGGCGATGCGCGCCCTCAGATCCATAATGTTTTTTTCACTTGCGGCGTTATTGATATAGACCTGAATATCCTGCCGCAGACTGAGTGTACGAACAATATGCTCGACATTCATCGACAGCACCAAAAGACACGAAAGAAGAAAAATGAGAAAAAATACGGCAAAAATGGTTGCAACAGTGGAAATTCGCGCTCGGCTGAACCCTTCCCAAGCTTCTTTGATGCTGTAGATGAACCCGTTCATCTTATTCCAATCTGCCGTTTCTGATTCTTACCACTCTGCCCTTATATTTGCGGACCAGTTCCTCGTTATGAGTCGCCATCAAAATGGAAGTGCCGCGGGCATTGATTCGCGTCAATACTTCCATGATTTCTTCCGAGGTGACCGGGTCAAGATTGCCGGTTGGTTCATCCGCCAGCAGCACATACGGTTCATTGACAATGGCTCGGGCTATTGCAACCCGCTGCTGCTCGCCGCCGGACAGCTCATAGGGATATTTGCGCGATTTGTGACTTAATCCAACCTCAGCCAGGGCGCGCAAAACCCTGCGCTTGATATCCTTACTCCGTCGACCCGTGACTTCAAGAACGAAGGAAACATTCCTGAACACATCCCGATCGTGAAGCAATTTGAAATCTTGAAAGATCACCCCCAATTTGCGGCGCAGAAACGGTATTTCCTTGTCCTTGATGCTGCGTGAATCGTATTCTCCAATGAGGACATAGCCTTCTACAGGCTTTTCTTCCAGATAAATAGCCTTCAGCACGGTCGATTTTCCGGCGCCGCTCGGCCCGACCAGAAACACCATCTCTCCCGGCGCGACGCGGAAAGTGATATCCTCAACTCCGTCACCGGTCGGATAAACGACCTTGACGTGATTAAGCTCGATCATGACCTGCGCCTCAGTACAAAATGAACTCTTTCACAGCGTTCGCCCGCATTTACAAAAGTAAAATCCCGATATGCCGCCATCAGCTGAAAGCCTGATTCCAAGACCCACTTTTTAATTTCCCCCAAAGGCCGAATCATTTGGCGGTGTCGCTCGATAAATGTTTCGCGCCGGCCTTCGATCCGAATTTCGAAATCGTTCATTTGCACACAATCTTCCTCGGAAAAACGACTGATGCGGCGATAAGAGCCTCCTTTAAAACTTCTCACTTCTTCATAATTCCGAAAGTAGCGACGGCTGTTATATAAAGTACTAACATCGAAGATAAACAGGCCGTTTTCCGCCAATGCTCTATGAATGTTTGCCAAGCAGGTTCGCCAGTGAATTTCGGTCATTAAATAATTCATGCTGTCGTAAAGCGAGATCATTACCTGAGAGTTTTTAAAAGGCGGAAAAAGTATATTGCCGCAAAAAAAGACACTATTGATTTTGGTACCGCGGTATTTTTCTCTTGCCCTCTTAATCATGGCAAGCGAGGCATCCATGCCGACGACCTGAAAGCCCAAACGACAAAGGTGTCCGCAGCAGGTGCCGGTGCCGCAGGACAGGTCGATTATTTGTCGCGCCTTTGGACAGTATTTATTCAGCAACTGCTCGATATAGCGCGCCCAAAGCGCATAATCGACATGGCTCATGACCTGGTCATAAATCAACGCCAAAACCGAATAAGGCGCCGTTTCTATTTTCAGCTGCCCGCCGTCATCCCAATGCATCGAAAAAATATACAGAGAAATCGGTAAAAAGCCAACGGATTTAGGGAATTAAAGCGTATTCAGATATGAAAGCCCGATTAAAGCCAGCTGAAACTTGTCAGCCGCGGGGCTTTTTGAGAAAACCGCTTTGCGCGGCGGCATCAACAAGAACGCATTGCCGGTGCCATGATGCTTGGCTGTCTGATTAGTAAGTATGGGAGGAGAAAAGAACCGATTCAATCCCCGAGGATTTTGACGTAAAAAGTGCGTTCGCGCGGTCCGTCGAATTCACAAAAATAGACGGATTGCCAGGTGCCGAGGACAACTCTGCCGTCTTCAATAATCAAAGACAAGGAAGGGCCGATGAGCGAAGACTTGATATGGGCGGCTGAATTTCCTTCGCCGTGATAATAGCCGTCCTCAAAAGGGATATGCTTATTTAACGACATGATTATATCTCTAACTACGTCTGGGTCTGCGTTTTCATTAATCGTCACCCCGGCAGTGGTATGGGGGACGAAAACAACGCAGATGCCGGAGCGGACACCGCTTTCCCGCACAATTTGCGCGATTTGGTCATCGATGTCGATGAACTGAACTCTTTGCCGGGTACGCAGTCCTATGCGTTTAAGGACCATTCCTCTCTCCAGGATTCTTTACCCTTCAAGTTTTTAGTTTTTTCTTTTTCGCAGCAGGAAAGAGAATATTGTTGAGAATCAAACGATAACCGGGCGAATTTTTGTGCAGGGCGAGTTGTGTCGGCGGATCGTTGATCAGATGTTGATAATCTTCCGGATCATGACCGGCGTAAAAAGTAAAAGTTCCTTTACCAAAGTTTCCATGCAAATATTTGACCTGTTCGGTGCCTTCTGCCTCGGCCAAAATGACCACGTTTTTTTTGATCAACGATTTGCGAAAGCCGGTCGTCTGTCCCATAAATCCCTTGACCGCATTGACGTGATTTTGCGTCAGCATGGTCGGCACCGGATCATATTTGGCGGAAAACTCGAACAACGTAAAATAGTCCGCTTCAGCTCCTCGCAAAGCAGGAGCATAGCTGGGAGGGATATCGATATCGGAATACTCGTAAATCAAAGGATTGGTCTCAATACGAAAATTTTCAAAAGCCAGACACTTGGAATAATCCAATTTTTGAGCCGCATTTGCATCGGGGGGATCGCCGTCAAATACAGATTCGACGATATCGACTCCTTCCGCCGCCAAGGCGATGTCGAACGTATCCGTTGCCGAACACATGGCAAAGACGAACCCTCCACGCCGGATGTATTCTTTGATGGTTATCACCACCGCTTTTTTCAGTTCCGACACTTTGCTGAAACCCATGGCACGCGCCATAGCTTCGTTTTTAGCGACCTCGTCCTGGTACCAGTCGGCGTGGCGATAATTGGCATAAAACTTTCCGTATTGACCTGTAAAGTCTTCGTGATGAAGATGGAGCCAGTCGTACTGTTCCAACGCGCCGGTAAGCACTTCGCGATCCCAGACTACATCAAAGGGGACTTCGGCATACTCGAGCGCAAGAATAACGGCATCGTCCCACGCCTGCTTGTTGGGCGGAGCGTAAACGGCGATTTTCGGCGCCTTTTCGAGAATTACCTTTTCCATATTTTCCTGCTCGATCGTCGCATAAATCTGCGCCGCTTCCGCTTCAGAAATTAGCCGATAAGAAACGCCGCGCACCCGCAGCATTCGCTCCATCTCGGGCGAAGCATCGCTTAAAAATGCGCCGCCCAAATAATTGAGCAGCCATTCGACGGTCATCCCTTTGGTCAAAGCCCAATAAGCGGCGCCGTAGGCTTTGAGATGATCGGTTTGCGTCAGATCCATGGGAATTAAGAGCCTTTGCGCGTGCAGGGAAATGGGGAAGGTGCAAAGGAATGCGGCCATCAGGAGAACTCGCAACCGTCTCATGGCAGTTCCTTTTCAAAACTTCGAATGCGTTTTCTCGCTTCATCGAGATAAATTCCGGCGGGGAATTCAGCCAGGAGCTTTTCATAATACTGTCTTGCATTCATTTTATCACCGCTTGTTTCCAAGAGCGCCCCGATCGAAAAAAGGGCGTAATCGCGGTAGGGCGATTTTTCGTTTTCATAAACGGCTTTGTAGGCTTGAACTGCGCGGTCATACTGTTGTTCATCCGTGAAAATCTGCGCCAGCTGCAGTTGCAGATAGTCGCGAAACCGAGCCGACGGCGCTTCGGCCAGCCGTTTAGAGAGCAACTCTCTTGCTTCCTCCAATCGACCGCGACAGCGGAGAAGGTCGGCCTGAGCCCAAACGGAGGCACCGACGGAATCGCTCTGCGCGTCCTGGAGCAGCATGGAGAGCTGCAGGAGATCGTTTTCAAGCAAAAGGCTCTCTCCGCTCAAAGCAGCCTGAAGCGTCTGTTGGACTGTTTCCTTAGCACCGCGAAAGTCATTTTTATAAAGCTGCAGTTTGGCTGTTTGGTACATAGCCTCGATATATCCTACTCCGTTTGGGTTGGTTTGAGCACGAACCGACGTCAGTCGCTCTTGCGCCGTGGCAAAATCACCACGCAGCATTGCGCATTCGGCCAGGCGCAGCATCAGTGCCGCTTTCTTTTCCTCGTCGGTTTGTTCTTTAAGGCTGCTTTGAAAAGCGGCTTCAGCTTGGGCAAAATCGAAAAACTGTTCGAGGTAGATTTTACCAAGCTGTTCATATGCCTCCGCCCGTTCGGTCCGCTGCCTGGCCGTTTCACCGATTTGGCGCAGAACGCCTTCAGCCTCGCGAAATTGCCTACGGTTCAAATAAACCTGCGCCATCTTTCTCCGAGCGGCCGGTACGTATGGGGTTTCGGTTTCTTTTTGCAGGATCAACAGCAGCGCCTTTTCCGCCTCCGCCGTTAGACCGGCGCGAAAGAGTTCTTCGGCAAGTTCATAAAGTATTTCGCCCTGATGAATCGGCGGCGATTTTTTGCTTCCCGCAAGAGCGGACAGAAATGATTCGAAAGCAGCGGCACTCTGCAGAGCCTCTTCATAGCGGGAATTCTTGACCGTTAAATCGGTTCGTAGTAAAGCCGCAGCCCAAGCGAGTTCCGGCTTTTGCTTTTCCGCTTTGCGAAGAATGGACAGCGCTTTTTCGACATCTATTTGATTCTGCAGAAAAGACTCTCTTACAAAAGCAGACTGCTGCGGATTTTCCTGCATAAGCAGAAGATATTCATTGATCATTTCTTCCGGCTTTTTTACCGTAGCGTAAAGCCGTGCAAGGTCGAAGGTAAATGCACTCGGCCGGTTAAGCTGCGCTCGTGCGGTTTGGTAGGCCGCAATCGCCTCCTCATAAAAGCCGACTTCCTCTAAAGTTTGACCGAGGATGGCGTACATGCTTTCGTCTTTGGGATTTTCCGCCATAATCCGCCGCCATTCCGCCTTTGCCTCTTTGTCCTTACCGGTATGATAATCTACCCATGCCAAATCGATACTGTAACGAACATCGCGGCGCCTGGTTTGTAAGGCCTGAATAAAATCACGGAGCTTGTTCCATTCTCCTGCCTCTTTGCAGGTTCTCTTGGCACCCAAATAAGCGCCGAGATCGGCCGGATTGGCCAAACCGAGACGAATATAATAGTCTGCCGCCTGCGCATACAAACCGGCTTGTTCAAATGCGTCGGCCAGACGCCGAAGATTTTGAACTTCCTGCTGAGGAAGAGTTTGGGCGTGGAGACAAAGAACGGCGAAAAAGCCGATCGCCTGCCATTTCCAAAGTCTATGGTTTTTCCGTTTCATTGCGAATCAAGATGTTAAGGTACTGCTCGATAATCTGCAAATAATCGCGGCTAAAACCTTCTTGTTTTGCGCGTAAAAGATTTTGGCGCAGCTCGTCGCTATGTTCACCAAGATCTGACGGGAGCTTGCCCGCGTTTTGCGGTGTGAACGCCTTGGCAGTTTCCGCCTGCCTCTCGCGGCTGAATTCGCGCTCGTTGACCGACTTTTGTGCATCCAGCATCCGCGACAAAATGCGATTCTGCCGTTGAATCGTGTCGCGCGTAATCTGCTGCGAAAACAAATCTTCCTCGACCTTTTTCATATCTTCGGCAATCTTGTCCAAGCTGCCGAGAATTTCGCGCATACCCGCTGCTTCGCGCGCCAGGGTTTCCATGGACTTGCGCACCTGCTGCTGTTCGGCAGCGAGCCGCGACATGGCCGCCTGCATGCCGAGAAAGGACGGATTGGAGGAAAGCTCCTCAGTCTGTTGGTTGATGCGCTGCTGTGACTCGCCCAATTGCTGCATTTGTTGGAGAAATTGTTGATAACTCATGCCGCCGCCTCCGCCTTGCTGCATCATGGCCTGCATCGAGGTTTGCAGGCGGCGAACCGCCTCATTGAGTGCTGCGAGCGCCTCCTGCTGGCGCTGCGCCGCTGCACGCTGATCCCGAGCTTCCAATTGGCGAATAGCCTCGTCCATCTGCCGCATGGCTTTGCCCATGGATGAAGAAACCTGGCTCTGAATACCAAAATTTTCCTTCATTACTTTGGCGGTCTCTTCCGCCACCCGCTGCAGGGCCGATTTGATTTCCGCCTGCCGTTCCGCTGTTTCCGGAAAAGCAGCGCTGTTGCGTGCCAGTTGTCGGCTCTGCAGCATCAAGTTTTCCTGCTGCTGCGATAGTGCCAATAGATCGCGGCTGGTTTTGCGCATCGCTTCCAGCGCGCGCCGCTGCATTTCGCCGGACATCATAGCGCTCATTTTTGCCAAGGAGCCGGCAACCGATTCAAAAGACTCGGCTGCTTCCGCCGCATCCTGTGAGGCTTTTTCCAGCCTGCCTTCTTGGAAAGCGTCTGCAAGCCGGTTAAGAGTGCTTTTCAATTTCGGACTGGACAGCTCCTGAAGCGCATCATGCAGCGGCGAAGGACTCTTGCCCAGCTGTTCATCCAGCTCTTGGAGGGTTTTTTCCAATTGAGCGGCATCCGTGTTGATCTGTTCCTGCTCCTTTTTCAATTTAGCTCGGTCCGAAGACTGAGAGACATCGCGGGAGATCTTTTCCTCACGCTCAGCTAAATCTTGCGCAATCTTTTGCGCTTGTTCGATCTGCTGCTGCAATTTGAGCTGCTTTAAAAGAGCGATGGTGCGATCCAGGGCTTTATCATACTCCTCAAATCTCTCCATGAGCTCCTGCATAGCCCGATTGATCGTCTCCTGATCGAGCCTTTCCATGGCCTCGCGCATCCTTTCGAGCGCCTTTTCCAGCTCCGGCGTCAGAATCTGCTCGTAAAGCTCGCGAATTTCTTCAAATTTTTTCATAGTTTCGGCAGAAAACAAGTCCCTGCGCTCGATTTGTTTTGCCGTCTCTTCGAGCTGACGAGCCGTTTCGGCAATCTGTTCGCGAATCTCTTCTTGTTTCTGCAGAACGCTTTCCAACTCATTCTTTCGTTGCCAATCCAGGCCTTGGTCCCGCTTCAGTTGCATCGACAATTGCTCGGCTTTTTGGCGCAAATCGCGGGTTTTTTGCCTGACCTGTTCAAAAACGTCCGTCGCTTCTTCCTGCCTGGAGGTTATTTCCTGGTACATTTCATAAAGTGACGGAAAGCGCGCTTTCTTGACGGCGCTTTTGCCGCTCTTAGGCCCCCCGACTTGGTCATTGTCGAAAGCTCGGACAAAGAAATAAAGCACGTCCGTAGGAAACATGTCGAGATCATTCACGTTCCAGTTCAAGTTTACCCGCACGGAGCTGCCGCTTAGGGAAGTTTCAATAGGTAGAAAAGAAAAGGCCGCCGAGTCGGCCTCGCCCTCGCCGCCGGTAACGATTTGGTATGCAAGCTGGAGCCGCGAAATCCCGTAATCATCCTGTGCTTCAATTAAAAGCGGAATCGTCATATCGTCGCCCAAATTGATGTCCTGAGCAGGCGAAAGGATTTGCACAACGGGCGGCGCATCGGGCAAAATTCTAAGACGATAGGTCAAGGGGGCATCGTTCGTGTTGCCGAAAGAATCGACAAACTCCAGCCGATAATCGACTTCCTTTTCCAGACGAAAGGCCGCCGTCATCCTGCGCCCTTTTAAGGTCATCGGCAAACGGCTCGAATCAGAGAAGCAGATCGATGCCCGTTCCGGAGCAATGCTCGCGACGGCGGTTAATTCCACTGCACTGCCGCGCAGAGCAGTTACATCACCGATATTTTCTTCGAGCGTATAAGCAGGGAGTTTGGAGTAAGCCGGCGGTTTGACTTGAACCTGAAGATTTTTCAGCATCGGCCTTTCGATAACCGATATGTGAAACAGGCGAGACCGTTGCGGCCCTGCGGCAACAAAATAGACGAGCGAATCACGAACCGCCTGCAGAGTGTATCGAAACGAGTCGTCGTCCGCCTTTTGAAGGATAAGCCGTTCTGTTCTGCTTTGTTGTTTAAGCGTCAATATAATCTGTGCGAGGGTACTGTCTGAAGCCCAGGCCGTTATGACGATCGGTCGGCCTTTGATAACGACAGCGTCTCCAGGATGAACAATAAAGCGAACCGCTTGGCGCTCAGGTGCTTTCCAAGGTTGTGCAATAAAGGCCATATTGACTGCCAACGGACGAATACCGATCGAGACAAGAGCGTTCAAAGCTATAACAAAGGCTGCATAGAGTAAAGCTCTTTTTGCGGCTCGTGTCTCGACAAGGCGCCTAAAGTCAACACCTTCAAGGTCGTCGGCAGTTTTCGTCAGCGCGGCCTCCATTAGGGACGGAGAATATCGTCCCTTGTCGCGCTCGAACTGTTCGAATAGCTGAAGAGCATTTACAAGTCTGTCGTTAATGCCCTGCAATAAAGCACCGACTTGTGCCGCAGCTTCCAATTGTGCGGCCTGATAGGGCTGCAGAGCCTTTCTGAAAAATGGACGAAGAAAATAAAAGGCACAGCCGAGCACGGCAGAATAAAAGAACAATGAAGCCAACGAGAGGGACAGCTTTTCCTGCATCATCCAACGGCAGAATGCAAGAACAAGGAGGACGATAGAAGAAAAAAGCACTATACGGGAAAAGGCGAGGCTGCCGATAACCAAAAGAGTGCGACGCCGGTATTGACTCAGCCGTTTTGTGAGCTTGAGATATGTCGTTGCCGGCGGTTTCATTGGGTCAAAGCGTAAATGACAATGTTCGTTCCCATCTGCAGGGCCTGCTCGCGCACCTCGAAGGGATCACCGTGTACATCTGCATCCGCCCAGCCGTCGGAGATGTTGCTTTCGTAAGTATAGAAAACGACCATTCTGCCTTCGTGAAAGTAAGCATAGCCTTTGGGCGGTTTGGAGTCATGCTCATGAATTTTCGGCAGCCCTGTCGGGAACTGAAAATGACAGTGGTATATCTCGTGAGAGAAAGGCAACTCTACCATCTCCTTATCCGGAAAAACGCGGGCCATTTCCCTTCGGAAAGAATCATCCATGCCGTAATCATCATCGGCGTAAAGAAATCCCCCGGAAGTGAGATATTTGCGAAGCCGCTCCACTTCCTGATCGGAAAAAGCGACGCGGCCGTGGCCGGTCATAAATAGAAACGGTACGGAAAAGAGCTCCTCATCCATCAAAGAAATACGGATTTCATCCTTGGCAGCCGGAACGGTGGTGTTCTCGCGCAAAAATTGAAGCAGATTGGGAATGATCGAGGGATCGTTATACCAATCTCCGCCGCCGGAGTATTTGAGACGTGCGATGACGAATCGGCCTTCTGTCGCTTCTTGAGCAGACAGCTGGGACAGCAAAATAAACAAGAGCCAGATTGTCATCCGTCGACACGGCATTATTGCGGCAGTTTCCTTCCTACTCCTGCAAATCAGGATCTTTAATTTCTACAAAGACCTGCTTTTTCAGTTCATTGAGCCACTTTTGCAGCTCCTGCTGCCTTTTATAATTTAACGCCGCCTGTTCGATTCGATCGTAATCCTTATCAAAATCCAATTCGCGCGCCTGTTCGCGGGCATTCAGTTTGAGAATATGAAAACCGTAAGAGGTCTTTACGGGGTCACTGATTTCGCCCGGTTTTAGGCCGGTCAGCGCAAAGACGAATTCCTTTGCCATTCGTCTCAGCTGTTCAACTTCATATCGACCAAGATGGCCTTTGTCATTCTTGGTGGATGCATCGTCGGAATATTTGAGCACCATTTCCTCAAAATCGGCACCGTTCATCAATTCCTGATGAATTCGCTTGATCTTTTCCGCCGCAGCCAACTCGTCTTCACGCTTCGGCTTTATGGCAACCAAGATATGACGGGTCCTAAGCTTATCCCCGCGCTTCTCTTCCATCTTGATGATGTGAAAACCAAACTGCGACTCGACGACATCTGATATTTCCCCCGGCTGAAGTTTTACGGCTGCTTCGACATATTCGCGCACCAAATCGGTACGTGAGACAAAGCCGAGGTCTCCGCCGCGTTCTGCCGAGCCCGGATCGTCCGAAACCGCTTTGGCCAATTCTGCGAAATCAGCACCCGTCAACAATCGCCGGCGTATTTGCATAGCGCGGTCCAGAGCCTCCAGGCGCGCCGATTCGCCGGGCTTGATTTCCACTAAAATATGGCTGATGTCCACGCTTTCATTGATTCTGCCGATCGAGTCTTTCTTGCTTTCATAGAATTGGCGAACCTCTCGGCGTGATAATTTGATTTTAGACAGCTTTTTCTCTTGGACGGTGTTCGCGCGAAGTTCCTTCTCAATTTCTTTGCGGTAATTGCGCCGTATCTGTGAGAGAGGCATCCCCAGCGCCTCTTCCAGCCGACTCTCACCGCCTGCCTGTTGGATGGCAGCCTGCATCTGCTGCTCTAAATAGGCATCCACTTGTCGTTCATCGGCTTTTATGGTATCGAGATCGGCCTGAATAACGAGCAGCTCCTTATTCACCAGATTGCGCAACGCAATTCTGCGCATTTTTTGGAATTGAGCAGGATCGCGCACCGGATCTATACCCATTTGCGAAGCCATCAGCCAGGCCGTTTGGGTGACTTCGGAATCCAAGATAATCTCATCGTCAACAATGGCTGCAATTCGATCCAAAAGGTCCTGTGCTCCAGCCGTCAACATCGATAATAGAAAGAGAAATAGAATAAATTTTTTCATGTCTATTCCTTATTATACAAAGATCTCAGCTCGCCCCAATTGATTGATGCGTTTCTTTTGTCCTTTAATTCATTAAGGAGCCGATTGTATTCTTGATCGCGTTTGTAAGCTTTTACTTTTTGCTCGACCGCTTTGCGCGCTTCTTCGAAAGACTGCTTTTCGCCCCGCGGATAAACTGCCGCTAATTTGACCACATAGTAGCCGATCGGCGTTTGGATGGGTTGGCTGATTTCACCCAGCTTCATGGTGGGAATTTTGCGTTTCAACGCTTCGGGCAGAACGGAAAGCGGCACCTTTTCCACACGCCCCTCGGCGTTCTTGCTTTCGTGCTCGGACAGCTCTTTGGCCACGATGCCGAAACTCTCGCCGTTTTTGAGTCGCTGAAACGCCTCATCCGCGTTTGCGCTGCTTTGAGTAAAGATGATTTGCAGATCGTAAAAATTTTCAGGCCTGATGAACTCGCCGCCTTTGCTGTCATAATAGGTTCTGAGCTCAGTCTCGCTGACGGTCACCTTTTCATCGATGTTCTTTCTGATATACAATGCAAACACATAATCCCGTTCAATCTCGCGGAGCTTTTTTCTGACTTCCGGATCCTTGGTAAAACCTTCCTCCAGAGCCTGTTGATAAATGATTTCTTTGTCCAGCCAGCGTTGAAGATAATTCTGCGCCTGAACCTCCGAAATTTCTACTCCTTCCGGCTGCGGCAAAGCCTCCTTGAGCTCGGCCATTGTAAATTTGACGTCGCCGACTTCGGCAACGATCGGAGAAGAGCTTTTCCCCGACCCTTTGCCGCATGAAAAAAAGACGGCAACAAGAAGGCTCGCCGCCGCCCAAAGTCCCTTGTAATTAAGCTGCACGATTTGCTTCCTTTTTCAAAATCGACTTGTTGATTACAATAGGCGTCGTCGCTTTCAGTTGATTCAGCCAGGCATCCATCAATTCTTTTTGGCGGGCCAAACGGTATTCCCGCCGAGCTTTGCGCAGCGTTTCCTGCAGATCCAAGAGTCCGCCCTCTTTACGATCCAAAACCTGAATGATGGCCCAGCCGGTGGCAATTTTTAAGGGTTTTGAGTACTCTCCTGCAGTGAGTCTGGCGGCGGTTCTCGCTACGGCGCCCTTTTCCTCCGTCGAAAGCCAACCTATGAGGCCGCCGTTTTCTTTCGTTTCGAAGTCCTCGTTATAGGCGGCTTCGAGTTCTGCAAAATCGGCTCCGCTTTGCAGTTGATCATAGATTTCATAGGCAAGCGCTTCGTCTTTGACGACAATTTGCCGCACTTGGACCTGCGCACCTTTTTCGAAAATGTGTCTGTTTTGGTGATAAAACTGCTCGATCTCTTCGTCCGTAACGGTTATTTTGTCAAACACCTCACGGCGCCGTAGGCGATCGGCAAGAAGTTTTGTCTCTTCGCGCTGTACGAGCTTTTTTATCTCCCGACTTTTATCATAGCCTTTCTCATAACCGTAACGGGTAATCAAGCGCCGGGGAACGTTACGGCTGAGAAAGGTCTTGATTTCTTTCGCGGTTGTGAGATAAGGTCTGCGACGGGGAGAAATCTTTTCATAGGCGCGCACCGCATCTTCGACGGTAAATTTTCCGCCTTTAAAAACGGCCAGCGGCAATGAACGCTGTTCCGCCGTCAGAGAATCGAGAAAGACCAACGGATCCCGTCGCGGATCGATGTTCTTTTTCGGAGCATTGAGAAAGAATTGCAGCAGAGAATCCTGCGAAGCGGCAGGATATTCGGCTTTGTAATATTTTTCGATCTTGTCGACGAACGCATTATAGGCGCTGTCCAATTGCCTGCTCATAGGACGATAGAAGCTGGTGCGAAGATCCTCTTTGACCTTGCCGAAAGACTGCTGTTGCGTCCGGCGGACATTCTCCAATTTGATGAGATGGTAGCCGCGTTTTGTTTCCACCACCGGAGAAATTTGCCCGCGCCGCAGCTTTGATACGGCTTTAAAGAAAGCATCGTCATATCCACGATCTCCCCATCGCAGGAAGCCCAAGTCTCCGCCCTTTCCTGCACTCAAAGAATCTTTGGAAAATTGCCTGGCCGCCTCTTCGAATGAAAAACCGCGCAGCAAACGCCGACGCAATTGCTCGAGCTCCGCCTTGGCTTCAGGTGAACGATCCGGATCATCTTTTTTCTTAAGTTTCGGCTTGGGAATGAAAATGTGCCTGACGTGATATTCCTTGCTCAGGCGACGGTATTTTTCCCTGACCATGTCGTCGGGAATCATTTTATCAATAACTTTGTCTTTTATCACTGCGGCATACACTTGTCCGTCGCGATATGTTACTAGACGTTCCTGAATGTCCTCGGATTTTTGTAATCCTTCCCTGCGCGCAGCCAACGCGATCAGCTCATCTTCGACAAGCTGATTGGTATTGTCCCATAACACACCATAGGAAAAGGGACCGTTTGAACGACTGCTTTCTTTGGCGAGTTGAATAACGTCCTCCAATAAAATGACGTGATTGCCGACGCGGGCCGCCACTTGAGAATCACCGCATTGAAGGACAACCCCCAAAGCAAAAAGAAAAAACAACCGTTGCAGTAACCGACCCTTTTTCATCTCCTTCTCCATCGATGCGTTGAGAAATTTGTATCCATTTATTTTACAATAGATTAAAATCTACTCATTTAGAGCAATTTTTGCAAGAAGTTTTTGGTTTCGCCGAGCTTATGACTGCCGGTAAGCCGAAATTCAATGACCAGGCGGTTCTTTTGTCGCAAATCACGCAATTCTACCTGCCCTGAGGCTGCTTCGGCAATTCGACCCAGCCAAACTGACCTCTGCGGCCCCGAGGGAATATCTTCATAGCAGATTTCACCGCTGAACAGCTTTTCTTTAACGGTAATGCGTTTAAATTTCAACAAGGACGCCAACAGTTTCACGGCTAAATAATCGAACAAATTTTGCACGCGTTGCGGCAATCTGCCGAAACGATCGACGACTTCCGCCTTTATGCTATCAATTTCTTCGATCTTTTCCGCCATTACCAGACGGCGATAAATATCAATCCTCTCTGCCGCTGAAGAAATATAATCTTCCGGTATGTAGGCGTCGATCTCTACCTCGATAAGGGTTTCAAATCTTTCCTTTTTCTCAACGACGGGTTCAAGATTGAGTTCCTGGCGAAGTTCCGTAACCGCTTCATGCAGGACGCGTGTATACAACTCGTAACCCAGCGAATGAATAAATCCCGATTGTTCCGCCCCAAAGATATTTCCTGCGCCGCGAATTTCCAGATCGCGCATGGCTATTTTAAAGCCGGAGCCCAAAGCGGTGAATTCTTGAATGGCCTGCAGTCTTTTAACGGCTTCGCGGCTCAGCTTGTTTAACGGAGGAACGAGGAGATAAGCAAAAGCCTGCTGATCCGATCGTCCTACCCGCCCGCGCAGCTGATAAAGCTGCGCCAAACCAAGCTTGTCGGCTCGATTGATGATCAGCGTATTCGCGCGCGGCATATCGATACCGTTTTCGATGATCATGGTGCTGACCAGCACATCGATCGAGCCGTTTATGAAGCGAAGCATGATATCTTCCAGCTCTCGGGGCTTCATTTGCCCGTGCGCAACGTCGATCGATACCTCGGGAACCAATTGCCGAAGATGCGAAGCAATATTGTATATCGATTGGATGCGATTGTGAACAAAGAAAACCTGTCCGCCGCGCTCCTTTTCGAAAAGAATGGCCTGCCGAATCAGGTCAGGGTCGAAACGGCTGATCTCGGTGATGATAGGCAATCGATTGTGCGGAGGAGAATTGATGATCGAAATGTCTTTAGCACCGACTATCGCCATGTGAAGCGTCCGAGGAATCGGGGTGGCCGACATCAGCAACGTATCGACATTCTTTTTCATCATCTTGATTTTTTCTTTGTGCATAACCCCGAACCGCTGCTCCTCGTCGATGATCAGCAGCCCGAGATCCTTGAACTGAACGTCATTCGAAAGCAGCCGATGCGTGCCGATAATCAAATCAATTTTGCCGTCACGAAGATCTTGGACGATCTCTTTTTGCTCTTTTTCACTTTTGAATCGGGAAAGCACTTCAATTCGCACGGGAAAGCTTTTCATACGCATTCGAAATGTATTGTAATGCTGCTGCGCTAAAATGGTGGTAGGCGCCAGCAGAGCGACCTGTTTTCCCTCCAAGACGGCTTTGAAAGCAGCGCGAACCGCCACTTCGGTTTTTCCGTATCCGACGTCTCCGCAGATCAGCCTCTCCATCGGGTAGGGCGAGCACATATCCGCCTTAACATCACGAATGGCCGCCGATTGGTCTATGGTTTCTTCATATTCGAACGAAGCTTCCAGCTCTTTTTCCCAAACTGTGTCCTCAGAAAATGCATAGCCGGGTTTGCTTTTCCGCTCGGCATAAAGCTCGATCAACTCCTTGGCAATCTCTTTGATCCGTTTGCGCGTTCGCGTCTTGAGCTTTTCCCATTCCACGCTTCCCAACTTGCTCAACTCCGGAACGGCGGCGTCCTGGGCGGCGTATTTCTGTACGCGGTCCATTTTCTCGAGCGGCACATAAAGGCGGTCTCCGTCTCGATACTCAATGGTCAGACATTCCGTCTGACGTCCGTAAGCGGTAATTTTTTCCAATCCGCGAAAAATACCGATGCCGTAATCATCATGAACCACATAGTCGCCTAGTCTCAGCGTCAATTCGGTTTTGGGAAGCACATTGCGTCCCGCCAAACGATCGGCTTTGGGCTGATGAAATCGGCCGTACAACTCCTTCGGTGTAACAAGCAGGAAATGCTTTGCCGGCCAGATGAGGCCTGAAGATAACGCAGCGGTGGAAAAGTGGAAAAGTTGTGGAAACCCTTCATCTTCGAACAGGTCTTGGATGCGCTTTTCCTGAGTTTCCGAGCCGCAGGCGACGACCATGAACGGTTCCGAGTACTGTTGCGCAAATTGCTCGCAATAGCTTTTCGCCAGTCTCAGATTTCCGCCGAAAGACGGCGGCGTTTCGACGCCGAAATGAACATCGGCTTTTCCGTCATGACCGGCAGTAAATCTAATTACCTGAAAAGAGTTTAAAAAAGAATCGACCTCCGAATAAGAAAAATAGTACTGCTCAGCCTCTATTTCCCACTGGGAAGGGTGTCCGGGAGAAAATCGCTTGCGAAAAGCCTCCTCATAATCATTTGCAGCGCTTGCCAAAAGCTCTTCGGCAGGCATCCACAACAAGGCCTGCGGATCAAGGTAGTGGATTAGCGAGCTTTTAAACGGGATGGCGCTGGATGCGCTTTCGTGCAGGGTTGCAAAAGGTCCGCCGCAGGCCGGCGGAAAAATTTCAAGCTCAATACAGCTTTCAATGGATTTTTGGCTTTCGGGATCGAATCGGCGAATGGATTCAATTTGGTCACCAAAGAATTCAATCCGATAGGGAAGCTCGGCTTCAAAGAGAAAAATATCGACGATGCCGCCGCGAACGCTGAATTCTCCGGGAAAATCAACCCGTTCTTCGCGGTTGTATCCCATCTCCGCCAGCTGGCGGACGAAATGAGTGAAAGCGAGCTCTGAGCCGGTTTTGAGAATGATCGAGTACAGATCGGTGTCCTCTTCGCTGCCGATCTTTTCCATCATTGCTTCGATCGTCGTAACCAAAAGGAGCGGTTTTTTGCGGCGAAGCTGCTTGATGACATTGATTCTTCGCCCGATATCGCCTGCCGCCGGCCCGATTTCATTCCACAATTGCTGTTTGAACGCCGGGAAAAAGAGGACCTCGTTCGGTTCGCAGAGAGATTCCAGATCATCGCAAAACTGCTTGGCTTCGTTCATGTCGTGAAGAATGACGACGATCTGCTTTTGAAATCGTCGAAATGCTGCGGCGACGACGAAAGCAGGGGACGAGCCGCCCAAACCCGCCAAGCGAATTTTATTTCCGGCCTCGCAGGCTCTGCAGAAGCGTTCGAATTCCGGAGATTGTTCAAACAGGGATTGAACGTTGCGCAGGGTCATCATGAAACTTTTCGGTAGTTGTTTTCTGAGCGGCGGACACAAACGATGTATTTGGGATCGTCCGTCATGGTCGGCAGCGGCAGGATTTGCGTGATTACGCTCGCCTCGCGCAGCAACTCGCGCATTTCCTCGTCGATTGAGCCGCCCTTTTGCGCCAGCAGCAAACCTTTCTTTTTCAGCAGCGGTTCGGACCATTTCCAAAGCTTCGGCAGCGCGGCGACAGACCGAGCAACCACTACATCAAACCGTTGTCGAAACTCCTGTTTGAATTGAGGTGATTCGGCGCGGTCACAGACAACCAGGGTGTTTTTCAGTCCGAGAGATATAGTCGTATCTTTAAGAAACCGGCTCTTTTTTTGGATCGAATCGAGCAGGACGACCTTCAAGGCAGGTTTTAAAATCGCAATGATGATGCCGGGGAATCCGGCGCCGCTGCCGAGATCCAACAGCACTCCCTGGTCGGGAATTTCAGCCAGGCGCGCGATTGCGACGGATTCGAAAACATGTCGGGCCACAAGACGGTGAATGTCCTTGCGGGAGACCAAGTTGATCTGCTGATTGGTTTGCTCGACCGCCTCAATATAGCGACGAAACAACGATATTTGCGGCTCCTGAAGAGCAAACAAACGGACAAGGGTGTCGAATGCTTGTTGGTTTTCAGGCGTCATGTTTCACGTGGAACATTTCAGCTGAGCGTTGTTTTAAATGGATCATTAAAACCGCAATATCGGCGGGTGTAACGCCGATAAGTCTCGATGCCTGGCCGATGGTTCTGGGCCGAAATTTTTTCAGCACCTCTTTTCCTTCTTTTGACAAGGACGTGACATCGTTATAGTCGATCTTCTCCGGCAATATTATATCCTCCATCGACCGCATTTGCTCGACCAGCAAACGTTGTCGGTCGAGAAAGCCGCGGTATTTGACCTCAATTTCCACCTGCTCCTGCACGCGCCGCCAAAATGCCTCGGCATTACTGCAGAACAAATCATCCTCATACAAACTGCCAAAGTCGATAAGACGAATTTCAGGGCGCCGCAAAATTTTTTCGATCGTTTCGGGATTGTCCAATGGAGCACTGCCCTTTTCTAATAGAAGACGATTGATCTCTGCAAGCGGCGGACGCAGCGACGCGGCTTTCTCCAATCCTTGCTCAATCGCCTGACGTTTCTTTAAAAGCAAATCATAGGATTCGTCATCGATCAAGCCGTAAAGATGCCCGTAATCCATCAACCTCAAATCGGCGTTGTCCTGCCGCAGCAGCAGCCTAAATTCCGCTCTCGAAGTAAACATGCGGTACGGCTCATAAAGCTCCTTGGTGACCAAATCGTCCGTCAATACCCCAATATAAGCTTCGTCTCGTCCCAAAATAAACGGTTCTTCTCCGCGAATTTTGAGCACGGCATTGATGCCGGCCATTAATCCCTGCGCGGCGGCTTCTTCATAACCGGAGGTGCCGTTGATTTGTCCGGCAAAATAGAGATTTTCTATCGCTTTGCTTTCGTACGTAGGCTTGAGCTGCATGGGCGGGAAATAATCGTATTCAATGGCGTATCCCAATCGGGTCAGCCTGACGTTTTCAAGGCCCTTGATGCTGCGTACCGCCCGAATCTGGATGTCCTCCGGAAGACTGGTTGAAAACCCGTTGAGGTAATATTCGTGTGTAGATCGCCCCTCAGGCTCCAGGAAAAGTTGATGCTGTTCTTTATCGGCGAACCGTACGATTTTGTCCTCTATGGAAGGGCAATATCTCGGCCCAACGCCTTTTATGATTCCTTGATACAGCGGTGAACGATCGAGTCCGGATGCCAATATCTCATGGGTCGCACGATTAGTTCTCGTGATGAAGCATGGCATTTGTTGAATCTGAATACGGTCGTGTTTGTGCGAGAAAGGGATGGGGTCCTCATCTCCATATTGCGGCTCCATTTGCTCAAAGTCGACGGTTCTTCCGTCGATGCGGGGAGGGGTCCCGGTTTTTAAACGTCCGACTTTAATTCCGAACGATGCCAGCTGCTGCGCCAAACCGCTCGAAGCCGGTTCGCCGATTCTTCCGCCGCTAAAGTGCTGCAGGCCGATGTGGATTAGGCCGTTTAAAAATGTACCGCTTGCCAGGATGACGGCTCCGGCGTATATTTCTGTGCCAATGTCGGTTACAACTCCGATGACTTTATCTCTCTTTATCAGCAGACTTTTAATGTCATGCTGCCTCAAATATAAATTGGATTGGTTTTCCAAGTAATATTTCATTCTAAGTGAATATTGTACGCGGTCGTTTTGCGTTCGGGGCGACCAGACAGCCGGTCCCTTGGATCGATTCAACATTTTAAATTGAATGGCCGTCTCATCTGCCACGACGCCCATTTGACCGCCTAACGCATCGATTTCCTTGACCAAATGCCCTTTTGCGGTGCCTCCTATTGCCGGATTACAGGACATTTGAGCAATGGTAAAGAGATTAATGGTAATCAGCAGAGTCTGCGCACCCATTTTAGCGGACGCCAAGGCGGCTTCACAACCTGCATGCCCGGCACCCACGACTATAACATCATAGCTGTCTTTCATGGCCAATTATCCAGTGTTTCACGTGAAACATTTACTTGCCGATACAAAATCGGCTAAAGATATGATCTAATATTTCGTCAACGGTAACTTCACCTGTAATTCTTCCCAGGCAGCTCAAAGCTCCTTTAAGATGCACAGCCAGGAACTCTTCACTCAAGCTCCTTTCTAAAGCTTCTAAAGCGTTTTCCAGCTCACTCTTTGCTTTTAAAAGCTCTTCATAGTGTCGGTCGTTGCAAATTATTTCATCCTCGTGTGGAAGCTCCGCAATTTGCGCCAAAATCCGCTTTTCTAAATTTTCAAACCCTTCTCCCGTTTTTGCCGAAATGACCAGAGCGCCATCAAATTTTTGCAGAATTCTCTCGTTTAAAGCGGCCAGTCCTAAATCCGCCTTGTTTCTTATTAGAATGATCGTCCCGTTATACTTTTCTTCAATTTGTTTCAAAGCCTGTAAATCTTCCGAATCAAGCTCGGAGCTTCCGTCGGTGATGAAAAGAACAAGATCTGCATTTTGTACGGCCTTCAGGGTCCTATCCTTTGCTTTTTGCTCCAAAACTCCTTGAGCGCCCCATATTCCGGCTGTATCGATGATACGTATCAAATATCCATTAATATCTATCCACTCTTCAATGCTGTCTCGTGTTGTGCCGGGAATATCAGAAACAATGGCCCGCTCTTTTTGCAAAAGTTTATTTAAGATACTCGACTTTCCGACGTTCGGTTTCCCGGTCAATACCACGATCAATCCTTCTCGCAAAATTTTACCGTAACGGAAACCTTTTAGCAAAGATTTAATGGATTCGAGAGACTTTTCGATGCGTGTCTTTAGATCATTAGCCTGTATAAAAGTTATGTCCTCTTCGGAAAAGTCCAGCGACAACTCTAAAAGAGCAACGGTGTCCTTTAGGTCGTTCTTTATAGCATTCAAATGTTTTGACAGTTCTCCTTCAAGTTGCCTTTGCGATGCCTTCAGCGCGGCCTTGGTTTGAGCCTGAATGACATCGGCAACGGCTTCTGCCTGTACCAAATCGATCTTTCCGTTTAGAAAAGCTCGTAGACTATATTCTCCAGGACAGGCCGGTCTAATTCCGCTTTCGACCAGTATTCTCATGATCTCAGAAGTTATCAATCGACTACCATGACAATGGATTTCAACCATATCTTCGCCGGTGTAGGAATGTGGGGCAATAAATTTAACCACCAGTACCCGATCAATTTCCTGCTTGTCCCGCGGATCGATGATTTTTCCATAAAGCATGCGTCTTTCCTCTGCCTCGATGAGAGACTTGGAAGCTCTAAATACGCTTGCTATTTTATCGATGCTACTCGGTCCGCTGACTCGGATGATAGAGATAGCCCCGATACCTGGGGGAGTTGCAATAGCAGCAATAGTGTCGTTCTTCATGTTTCCTACAAAAAGAAAACCCCGCCGAATAAGCGGGGTTTAAATCAGCTTATTTTCGGCTCTTTTTTCGCCTGCCGTCATCTAGAATTTTTGTTTCGACAGTTTTGGGCGCGATTTTCGGCATCAAAAATTTTTGCTGCAATATCGAGAGTAAATTAAAAAGGGCATAATAAAGATTGAGTCCTGAGGGAAAACTATTAAATAGAATGGTGAAAAAGATCGGCATAAAATAGACCATCGCCTTTTGTTTGGGATCCGTCACGGTCATTTTTTGTTGAATGTACATGGTAATTCCCATGAGGATAGGCAGTACATTGACCGAATTACCATAAAGAGGCAGGGAAAAGTTCCCGGGAAAGGTGTAAATGCTGTCCGGCGCAGAGAGATCGGTAATCCAAGCGAAAAAGCCTTGGCCTCGAAGTTCAATCGTTGTACGAAACACAATAAAGAGAGCGAAAAGCAAAGGCATCTGCAACAGCATTGGAAAACAGCCGCTCATCGGATTGACACCCGCTTCTTTATAGAGCCGCATCGTCATTTGATTAAGCTTTTCGGGGTCGTTTTTGTACTTTTCCTGAATTTCAAGAAGCTTCGGCTGAAGCTGCTGCATTTTCTGCATCGATTTATTGCTTTTCTGCGTCAACGGATAAGTGATTACTTTGATGATGACGGCAAAAAGCAGTAAAACAATTCCGTAATTGGGAATGAAATTGTGCATCCATTTGAAAACGGCCAAGATACCGATGCTGAACGGCTTGATGATTTTCCACCCCATATCCATAAAATCTTCCATATCTCTTTTATAGGAAGATAAAATGTCGTATTCCAGGGGTCCCAAATACAAATTCATTTGTATGGTATCGGATTTCTTTCCCAAATAGGGATAAAAAATGCTGATGCCGAATTTTTTCCATCGGTCTTTGGGATTATCATCCAATTGGATTTCTTCACCGATAATTTCGACATCATAAATCGTCTCTATTTCCGGCATCAGGTAAAACGCAAAATATTTTGTTCTTACAGCTACCCAATCAAAGTCTGCAGTAACGCGTTTCGGCTTTCCGTTTGTTTTATAGCCCTTTTCTATGACGCCGGAAGCTGCTGTTCCGGCTTTGGCGTACATCATATCGTCCTTAAGCGATTTTTCGTTCGACGCCAATCCATTGGGTGCCGAAATAATGACTCGCTTTTCATCTATAGTTTCTTCGAGATTATTCAAATAAACCGTCAGGCCTGCATCATATTGGTTCGGTTTAAACAGGTATTCTTTGATTATATTTTTTTTATCATCTAATTGTAATGTAAATGTTAGCTTAATTGGTTCTTTTACGGTAAGAGTCTCCGGCCCCTCGTAGTGAAAGACCATATTACCGGTGTTAAAGATCTCGCTATTTATTTTGTTCTTGAATGATATTCCTAAATTTCCATAGGCTTTTTCAGGGAATAAAGCGACGAAACCGCCGTCACTTTTATGAAATTTTTTTAATTCCCATTGCAGAATCGCGCCGCCTTTATTGCTGAGCGTCGCTCTGTAAACTTCCGATTCTAATATGATAAGCTTTTCTTCTTCTTCTTTTACATACTCAGACTGCTGTACGTAATGACTCTGAATTTTTGTCTCATCGAATGATTTATCATCGGCCGGTAAATTTTGCGGCTCAGCTTTTTCCTCTTGGAAATTGCTTTGCCTTTCTGGTATGCCGTTTGGGTACAAGATTTTCTGATAATATTTGGTATTCATGAATACCAAGATGAGTCCGATAAGAAGAAAAGCAATTACGGTTCTTTTGTCCAAGTCCATTTTTATTCCTATTTATTTTACCGGATCGTAGCCGCCTTTTGAAAAAGGATTGCATCGGATGATGCGATAGGTCGCTTTTACTGTTCCTTTAAAGAGCCCGTACTTTTTCAAAGCCTCCACGGCATAAGTCGAGCATGAAGGATAATAGCGACAGGAATGCGGGAGAAGAGGCGATATCAGCAATTTATACAATTTTATAAAGAAAATAATTGCCTCGGTTATCCCGTTGCTTATCCAATTATATATCTTTATTATTAAATACTTTATCGTTCGCATATTTAAAGAGTGGCAGCTTTATCGTGCTGAATTTCATTAAACAGCTTTTCAACCTCTTGTTCAAGTTTCCTTTGCTCGGTCTCAGCATTCGCAGAGGCAATAAATACAATCGATGATTTCAATTCATAGCGACGAAAAGTTTTCCGGACTGCTTCTCTGATCTTTCTTTTTAGTCGATTTCTTTGCGGCTTTTTTTTTATCTTTGAATTGACTGTAAAAGCAAATTTAACCTCGTCGTTTTTCTTATAAAAAGCAGTAAAGCACTCACTCTGGTACCGTTTACCATGATGTATTACTTGATAAATATCTCGGCTTTTTTTCAGAATGAGTGCTTTAGGAAATTTTTGTGAGACGATGAGGTTATCTTTCATCGCTTACGGTTAGACGCTTTCTGCCTTTTGCGCGCCGGCGTTTCAACACCAATCGACCATTAGGCGTTGACATTCTGGCACGAAAGCCGTGCGTATTGACCCTTTTTCTTCTGCTGGGCTGATATGTCCGCTTCATCCTCTTCTCCGCTCTTTTTATAATTAATTCTATATTTTGACTTTAAATATACCTATTTCATGCTATAAAATCAAGTTGTTTGATTTTTATCAGACGCGGCGGTTTGCCATCTTTCATCAGTTCGAATAAACCTCTAATTGTGTTTGTTATTTGGATGTCAATCAATATATTACTACTGACTTGGATGCGTAGTTGATTTTGCTGAGAGGAAAAGGTAAATGATTGCCCTTTCAACGCGCAATTTGCTGCTCCTCATTGCGGGCGCCGCAGTTTTATTTTTTGTTTTTCTTCGATTCAGTCCACATAACGAAAAAAAGTCAAATCCTTCATCGACCAAACTCGTCCTGCTGGGAATTCTTTTATTCGGCGCTTTGCTTGCCTACAAATATCGCTCAGCCATACTTTCTAGGATTTCTTATTTTCAAGACGGTTCTTATACTTATACCGGCAGCAGAGCGTTTATTTATGATACTGATTGGAAAAATAATGAGTATATCAAAGGAGATCTTTCCACTTATGAGCTGCGCCGATTGGACAAGATTCTCATGGAAGAAAAACGCAACGGCGGGTTGAGGTTAAGCTCGCAACGTCTGCATCAGCTGGCCAGAAACAACAATGATATCATTGAAGCATACGATCGTTGGCGCAAATGCAAGGACATGTATCGAACTTTTTATCATTCTGTTTATCCCGACGAACGATCGGGCGCTTTGCATGAAATTCGTTGAACTGAAATATCTTTCGATTTTTATTTTTCTTCTTACTCCGCCGCTCTTTTCTCAGGCGCCGCTTATTTCTCCCTTGCTTTCTTTTGGAGAAAAGGGAGAGGCCCCGGGATCCTTTTTGCGCCCGATATCACTATCTGTAGATGCGCAGGGAAATATTTACGTCCTCGATTACACGGCTCATCGGCTGCAGAAATTTTCTCCTCAAGGGAAACTTTTGGCATTTGTCGGCGGCTTTGGCTGGAATGCCCGCCAATTTCAATTTCCTCAAAAGGTTTTTGTCTATAATTCGCTCGACGTATTTGTTGCCGACTATGAAAATAAGCGCATTGAACGTTATGATAAAGATTTGAACTGGGTTGCTTCTTATTATTCGGATAAGAACCTCCCTCTTCAGCTGCAATTCTTTTTTCCTCGTGCAGTATGCATAAGCCTCCATGGAGACTTTATCATTATCGACGGCGAGTATAATCGTGTTCTCAAATACAATGCCCGTTTCGAACCGGAAATTTCTTTTGGAGATTTCGATTGGGACAGGGGTAAGCTCGTAGAGCCGGCCTCAGCGGCCGTCACAAGCAAAGACCTTCTTGTTGTCACCGATCCAGGCGACAGAGACGTCAAGATCTATGATTATTTCGGCAATTTTCTTTTTTCATTAGAGGGACACTTTTTTAAAAAACCATTCGGCGTTGCCGTAGATCCGGCAGGTCGAATTTTTGTCAGTGACATTGGAAACCATCAAATTCATATCTTTAACGCAGATTTTTCTTTTAATTCTTCTTTCGGCTCTTTCGGCGATAAACTTGGAGCGTTCAACGAGCCGACGGATATTGCAATCTATCGCGACTTGCTTTACGTTGCCGATACCGGCAATCATCGCATCCAGATCTTTCAGATCACGTGGGAAAACAAAACTGCGGAACCTTCCGAGTGATGCCGAAAGGGTTTATTTTTCTTTTTCTTACCCTCCTTTCAGGCTTTTCATATTCCCAATCGGTCGGCAAAATTGCTCCACCGGCTTTGTTCGAGAAGGATGTTGTAATTCTCGGCGAGGACAGACGTGGTCCTTACTTTTTGCCTGATAGTTTTATTGTCGAGCATTCTGAAAAAGTGCTTATAAATAATCAACCTCTTGAAAAATCTTTCTATAGTATCGACTATATTCGCGGTGAAATTAGATTTGAAGAACCGGCGGCTTCCGGTGCTCAAATTAGAATTCAGTATAAAATCTTGCCCATCGCATTGAATAAAAGCTATGCCAAACGCGAAATTGTTCATCGCGTGTTCGGAGTTTCGCCTACGGCTGCAGATCTGCATAAAAAAACTCCTGCTTCAGAGGCTGAAGACTATGCCTCGCAGCTTTCCAAAAGCGGCAGCATCACCCGCGGCGTTACGATGGGTACCAATCGAGGATTGAAAGTTAATTCGGCTTTGAATATCAATGTTTCCGGCAAGGTTGGCGAAAAAGTAGAAGTGGTTGCCGCTCTTACCGATCAATCCACGCCGATTCAGCCTGAAGGGACGACGCAGAATCTTCAGGAGATTGATAAAGTCTTTATTCAAATCAAATCACCCAATTTTTCTACGACTATGGGTGATTTTCAACTTGACTATAATCAGACTGAACTTTCCCGCTACAGTAGGAAGCTCCAAGGGGTGATGGGGGAGGCCGCTTATGGAGCCGTTAAGGCCAGGCTCTCGGCGGCGGTTTCAAGAGGAAAATATTATTCAATGCAGTTCATGGGCCAGGAAGGAAACCAGGGACCTTACCAATTAAAGGGGGACCGTGGCCAGGTCGATATTATTGTTCTTGCCGGCACGGAACGAGTTTATATCGACGGAGAGTTGATGGTCCGCGGCGAGACCAATGATTATACCATCGATTACAGCGCTGCTCAGATAACCTTTACCCGCAGAAGGCTGATCACTTCGGATTCTCGTATCACGGTTGATTTTCAATATTCTGATGAACAGTACCGTCGTAATCTTTCCTCTGCAATGTTAGAGTCCTCGCTTCTTCAAGACAAACTGAAAATTTCGACGCTTTTTCTTCATGAAGCGGATGATAAGGATAATCCGTTAGATTTTACATTTACCGACGATACGAAGCGAATTCTCGAATCGGCGGGCGACGATCAAACCAAAGCGGTTGTAGACGGCTTTAAATTTGTGGGTGAAGGAGCAGGTCGCTACACGCTGCGCGACGGCATTTTTGTTTATGTCGGAGAAAAGCAGGGCGACTATTCGGTTACCTTTTCCGATGTAGGCACCAATGCCGGCGACTATCAATACAAGGGCAACGCCATTTTTGAATATGTTGGAAAAAATAAAGGCCGCTATGCTCCGGTCATTCTTTTGCCGCTGCCTAAAAGCCATTCCATGTTGAACTTTTCTCTTCAGGCTGCTCCATTTTCTTTTCTGCGGATTAAGAGTGAAACGGCTCTTAGCCAATTCGATCGAAACACTTTTTCTCCCCTTGATGCACAAGACGATCAGGGATTGGCGCAGTTATATGAGGTGACCCTGCTCCCTAAATTAAAATTTCGCGGGAAATCTTTCGGAAACCTCTCCTTGAGCGGGCGGCTCAAAAATATAAACGATCGTTTTGCCGACATCGATCGTTCGACCGAAGCAGAGTACAATCGCCGCTGGGATTTGCCGGCTGAAGCTTCACGTGAGGAAAGCGTTAAAGAGTTCCGCGCAAAATACGAACCGTCCTCGGGCACCTTCATTGGTGCCGAAGCAGGATCGATTCGAAAGGGAGATTATTTTTCTTCGTTTCGCAGGCAGATAGAAGGAGGGGTGTCTTTAAAAAAAATACCGACGATTCGTTATCGTCGAGAACAGATTGGACGCGAAAACTTTTCATTGAGTCAAAAAGCGGATTGGGTTCGTCAATATGCCGACGTACAATGGAAGTTTTGGAAGCTCTCGCCCATCTTTCGATATGAAGGGGAAGACAAACGGGAAAACTGGTCCGACAGCCTCTTGACCGGTTTTAAATTCGATGATTTTTCCGGAGGTTTTGCGTTCGAGCCGTTCAATCAAATTAGCCTGACCGTAAAAAACTCATTGCGTAAAGATTGGGATTATCAATCCGACAATCGTTTTCTTCCAAAATCGAAAGCGCAGACGCAGAACTATCAGCTCTCGTTTCAGAGGTTCCGCTTTTGGACAACCACTCTCGATTATACCCATAGAGTTAAATCCTACTATAATTCCACAACTGAAGACAGCCGCACCGACTTGGCGGAAATTAGGTCGCAGATTTCCCCGTCGAATCGTTTCTTTTCCGCAGACCTTAACTATCAAATCTCGAACACGGCTACTGCACGCAAGGAGCGAGTCTACATCAAGGTCCCGCAAGGCGAGGGAGTGTATCGTTTTGATGAACAGCTTAATGAATATGTCTACGACCCGTTAGGTGACTATATTCTCCGTATTTTGACTACTGATCAACTGATTCCGACTTCCGAACTAAAGACGAGCGGCAGATTCCGCTTTGAACCGGCCAGGTTGTTTGAAAAAGCGCCGAAAGATTCTTTATCTTTTCTTATTCGCACCCTTAACAGCATTTCTACTGAAACTTTTGCCTCTGTTGAAGAACGATCGCAGGATCCTAACGTCACCGACATTTTTCTTTTGAAACTGAGCAAATTTCGCTCCCCCGCCACAACAGTTTTCGGCAATCTGCAATTTCGCCAGGATATTTTCTTGTTCGAAAGGAATCGCGATTTTTCCGTTCGCCTGCGCTATTTTAATCGCGATGAATTTAATAATCAATTTTTAGAAGGCGGTGAAACGAGAAAAGAGCGTGAATATTCAGCCCGAGTTACCAGTAGGTTTTCTGAAAAGTGGAGTTCTCAGTCAGAAATCACCAGAAAAAATATAGGGCGTTTTTTTGATTATGTCGGTAGACAAAATCGTAATGTAAACTCGGTGGCCGTTAACGGCGACGTTTCTTATAGCGCAACTTCTTCGCTCAAGCTTGCATTCGAAAGCCGTATGTCGTGGGAAAAGGATTTAGCGTGGTCCGATCCGACGCGCGTCAAAGCCTTGGCTTTTGTGCCGCGAATGACTTATTCAATCAAAACCAAAGGAAGATTGCGCGCAGAGTTTGAGTGGAGCAACGTCAGTGCGACGCCAAAAGATCGGCCTTTGCCCTATGAGATAGCAAACGGTCGCAGCGCAGGCCGTTCGACGCGCTGGGAAATTCGCTTCGACTATCGCTTATCCGATGTCATGCAGGCAACTTTGTCTTACAGCGGCAGAAACGAGCCGGCCCGTCACGGCGTCATTCATACCGGTAGAGCTCAGGTAACCGCAGCCTTTCGTTAAACCATGAAATTATTGATCAGATACTTTGCAAGTCTTATCCTTCTGAGCTCTCTTCTTTTTGCAGAGAGCACGCCTGTTTTGACCGATGTCGAGATTCACGGCGCCGAGCATGTCTCGCAGTCGCAAATCCTTTCCTGGGCCAATTGGCAGCTTAACAAGCCTTTGAATGTTGGAACCCTCGAAAAAAGCTGCCGCGATATCTTACAACACTATTCTGATGCAGGTTATCCTTATGCAAGGATCGATTCTCTGATATTTATCCTGAGTGCCGACACATCCCAAATTTCTCTTCTTCTATATATAACGGAAGGACAAAAATTAAAAACGGCACAACTTTATTTTGAAAATATTTCGGAAAGTGAAAAAAATCTGCTGAACCAATCCATCGACGGTGATCAGGTTGCGTTATCATCCCGTGCTGTCGAAGAAAAGCTGGAGCGCGCCTTAGATGAATTCGAACGACGTTCTTTTCCCTTCATCCGCTTCGAACCGACCTCGATCCGAATCGATTCTACTCGTGACCCGCATTCTTTTGTTCTGCATTTCAAGACCCTCAAAGGACCCAAATTGATCATCCGCGAAATTCAAGTCGTAGGAAACGAATTTACTCACAAAAAAGTCATTACCCGTGAAATTCGAATCAAGGAAGGTGACTTTTTCGATGCGCGGCGTACGGCAAAAATTCAAAGCCGCCTTATGCGACTCGGCTACTTTCGGCGCGTGGATCCGCCGGAGGTGTTTCTGGCCACTGAAGACGAAGGCGGATTATTGATACGCGTGGAAGAAGGCAATTCAAGCCGGTTTGACGGAGTGGTCGGATATACCCCGGGAACCGGCGATGAAAAAGGATATTTTACCGGCCTTATCGACCTCCAATTCGGCAATCTGTTCGGCACCGGCAGAGCACTGTCGGCTCACTGGCAGAAACGAGACCGCTCATCTCAGGATCTTGTTTTTCGCTTTCGCGAGCCATGGATCGCGGGCTTTCCAGTGCACGCATCGACAGGATTTCAGCAGTTGATTCAGGATTCCTCTTACGTAACGCGTGAATGGGGCGTTGATGTCGAACTGCCGCTCTTGGAGAGCCTCTCTTTTTCGGCTTCGGTGAAACAGAACTCTGTTTTGCCGGACTCGTCCGCCGCTTTGGCGCTGCTGATTCCCCGCAGTCGCGCGACGGTGCTCGGCCTCTCGCTGATCTACGATACGCGTGACGACATTATCAACCCCAGACGAGGCATTTATTACTCTACAACCGTGCAGTCGGCAGCCAAAACAAATACACCTTTTGCTGGTATGATTGCTTTAGATTCATTCGATAAAAAAGCAACAAATCGATCTTATCTGGTCGATTTGGATCTTTTTATTCCCACATTAAAAAGGCAAGTCATTAACCTCTCTCTGCATGCCCGTCAGTTGAACAGCACTCAAAAAATTATTCCTATGCCGGATTTGTTTCGAATGGGCGGAACAAGATCATTGCGCGGGTATCGCGAGGATCAGTTTCGCGGGTCAGTTGTTGCATGGAGTAATGTCGAGTATCGTTATCTTTTGGGACGCCGCTCCCGCGCTTTTGTTTTTTTGGACACCGGCTATTATTCGCTTGTTTCAAAAGAAAAAGTTAAAAAAGAAGAAATTAAAATCGGCTACGGCTTTGGATTCAGGTTGGAAAGCGGACTGGGAATATTGTCGCTTGATTACGGTTTGGCGTACGGCGAAAAACAAGGCCTCATGGGCGGTCTGCTGCATGTCGGTTTGATAAATGAGTTTTGATTATGAGAAAGCTGTCATTTGAAGAAATTCAAAAGCTGCGGCCCGATTTGAATTCAATCAAAAAGCTGCCGCGTCATCCTATCAGCGCCTTAGTTGATAACGTCCGCAGTCTCCATAACGTGGGTTCCATCTTTCGCACTTCGGACGCGGTTCGTCTCCAACATCTTTATCTTTGCGGAATCACTGCCAAGCCGCCTCGCGACGAAATTCGCAAAACCAGTCTCGGCGCAGAGGAAAGTGTACCCTGGAGTTATTATTCTTCCGCCTTGGAAGTCGCTGAAATTCTTCGCAGCCAAGGCATTCAGTTGGTAGCCTTGGAACTGACTGATATCAGCATCGATTACCGGCGCGCCGATTATCGTTTTCCCCTTTGTTTCATTGTCGGACATGAATATCGCGGTATTTCCGCGGAACTTTTGGCTTATTGCGATCTTGCCGTGGAAATTCCAATGTACGGTATAAAGCATTCGTTGAATGTTTCAGTTTCGTTCGGAGTAATGGCTTATGAATTGGTTCGCCGATGGGAAGAACAAAGCTGCAGGATGTGTTAACACAATGAAAAATTTTTTATCGAGAATCTTTCATGACCGATATAAAAAACGCGCAGTTATCTATTTCGTTATTGCGGTCGTTTTTATTGTTGTTGAGGCGGCGGTACATCATCCGGTTCGACCAACTGTAATTTTATTATGGCTCGGCGTTATTGCGATAGCTGTTCTGGTTTTTACTCAGCTAAAGTATCCGGATTCATGAAAAGTATTTTTGCTGTATTGCTTTTTTCTTATGCGGCCGTTTCCTTTTCGTTTGCCGATGGGGCAAATTTTTCTTCTGATGGGATAGACATCATCCATTATGATCTTTCCCTTGAAATCATTCCGCCGCAAAAAATGCTATATGGTAGAGCAGTAATTAAAGCCGTTATTAATCCCTCTTACCCCCTTATTCTGGATCTTCGATCGATGATGGTTACTTCGGTAACGGTCAACGGATCCCAAGCGCAGTTTGTCTATTCCTCAGGAAAACTGTTTATTGAACATCCTGCTCAAGCCGATACTTTGATCGTGACCGTCGATTATTTCGGCTCACCGCAAAACGACGGCTTCGGCGGCGTATTTTTTGGATCCGATTACGCGTTTAGCGTCGGTCAAGGCATATATTCCGATCCCCCTTCCATGCTTCGCTATTGGATGCCCTCTCACGATGTTCCCTACGATAAAGCAGTTTTAGACATGCGCCTTACCGTCCCTGTTCCTCTTCAGGCTATATCGAACGGGATGCTTGTTGAAAAGTCGAAACAGGGTGAAAAAAATATTTATCATTGGCGAGAAGATCATCCAATTGCCCCTTACTTGATTGCTTTTGCCGTCGGCAACTATGAAACGGTCGATATTCCCTACCAGTCTCTTTCCGGAAAGCCCTTACTCTTGCAGTATCATGTTTTTCCCGCCAAAGTTGAAAAGGCAAAAGAAGATTTTACCAATTTACCTCTAATGCTTTCGGTATTTGAAAAGCTCTTTTTACCTTATCCGTTTTCCCGTTACAGCATGATCGAGGCACCGGATTTGCGCGGAGCTATGGAACATCAGACGATGACCTCTTTTTCCAGTTCATTAATTACCGGCGATCGGCGATATGAATACATCGTGGCACATGAGTTGGCACATCACTGGTGGGGAAATTTTGTTACCTGCGCCGACTGGAAGGATATTTGGCTGAATGAAGGATTTGCCACCTATTGTGAAGCTCTGTATTATGAGCAAATATATGGCAAAAACTATTTGATTTCTTATATGAAAAATCTTGCCGAGCGTTATTTTGATGAGGCTGCCAGGAGAGGACATTTTTCACTCTACAATCCAAGTTACCTATGGGGAGCTACCGTTTACCAGAAGGGTGCTTGGGTGCTTCACATGCTCCGCAACCTGGTCGGCGATGATGCTTTTTTTCGCGCCCTTCGTGCTTATGGGGGACGGTTTGCTTACGGCAATGCCTCTACGTGGGATCTCATCGACGTTTTTGAAAAAGAAACCGACATGAATCTACAGCACTTCTTCGAGCAATGGGTATTTCAGCCTGGCTATCCGCAATTGGATATCACTTACAGCGTCGAATCTCTTCCTTTGCAGCAGCATATCTCTTTGGAAATCACGCAAAAGCAGTTTGATCTTTATCCTTTTGAATTTCCTCTGGAAATTTTGTTTGTCAGCGAAAAAGATTCGGAACTTGTTACTTTGCCTGTAAATCAAAAGAAAAATACCTATTTCGTATTGCTGTCCGAAAAACCGTTGATAGTCAAAATTGATCCTTTTGAAAAAGTATTGAAAACCGTTACTGCGGTACAGACTGTCGAGTCTTTTGCAAAAACGCCTGATTCCTTTTTCCTTTCTGCCGCCTATCCAAATCCCTTTGAACGCGGCATGCGGACAACGTTAACCTACAGAGTGCCAACGGTTCATTCCCCCGCAGATGTGGAAATAGTTGTCTACAATTCTCTGGGAAGAAAGGTTAAAAGTCTTTTTCGTGACAGACTTTTTTCCGGCGTGTATTCCGTAAGTTGGGATGGGCTTGATGAACAAGGCAAGTTCGTTTCGGCCGGGATTTACTATATTAGACTTGTCGCTCCGCAAAAAAGCTGTGTCAGCAAGATCATTGTTTTGGATAAATCATTGAGGAATTGATGAAAAATCTGTCACTTTCTCTAGAGGGCAAAACTGCGCTGGTTACCGGCGGATCGCGAGGAATTGGTAGAGCCATTGCGGTTCGTTTGGCTCAGGCAGGTGCCAATGTAGCCATCAATTATCTCCGTCAACGAACGGCAGCAGATGAGACGTTGGCTCTTATCGAACGTGAAGGCGTGAAAGGCGTGGCAATACGCGCTAATGTCGGCGAGCCGGAAAACATTTATGACATGATGCAACAAATACGCGAAACATTCGGCGGACTGGATATTCTGGTCAGCAATGCGGCTTCTGGCGTGCTTAAACCTGCTCTGGAGTTGACGCCGCACCATTGGCGCTGGACCATGGACATTAACGCCGGCACCATGCTGCCTTTGGCGCAACAGTGCGTGCCGCTGATGAAGAACGGCGGTTACATTATTGCCGTCTCCAGTTTGGGTTCTGTTCGCGCGATTCCAAACTATGCGGCGGTCGGCGCATCCAAGGCGGCTCTGGAGTCCCTGATCCGTCACTTGGCCATAGAGCTGGCGCCGCTGAACATCCGAGTCAATGCGGTTTCTGCCGGAGTCGTAGATACGGACGCTCTTAAGCATTTTCCCAATCGTGACCAACTCCTCTCTGAATCGGCGCGACGAACACCTACAGGGCGCCTGACCACCCCTGAGGATGTGGCGGATGCCGTGCTCTTTCTCTGCAGCCCGTTTGCCCGCCAAATTCAAGGACAAACCATCGTTGTCGACGGCGGTTACTCTATTTTGGCCTAACAGCGAGATTGTTATGACTCGAATGGATTTAGCGGCACTGATTTTATCCTACCTTTATGCATTGTCGTTGCTCATCAGCATGGAAAAAATTGGAAAAAGCCGCGGATGGAGTCCATTTGTCACGCGCAAGCTGATCCATATCGGGGCCGGTATGTGGGTTTGGCCGACTGTATTGCTCTTTGAAAATTGGCACATCGGCGTTCTGCCCTTTTTTACATTTATTTTCTTGAACTATTTTTTCCATCGCCAAAAAACATTTTCCTTAATGGATGGAGCTGATTCTTCCTTGGGAACCGTTTACTTTGCTTTTTCAATTTTTACTCTTTTTCTCCTCTTTTGGCGAAATGCGCCGCATACGCATCGGCTGCCGATTGCCATGGCTTCGACCATGGTATTGACATGGGGCGACGCTTTTGCAGCCCTCATCGGTTACAAAAAAGGAAAACGCAGATATACAATTTTCGGCCATAAAAAAACGCTTGAAGGTTCTATCGCGTTTTTTGTTGTCAGCTTTGCCGCACTTTCGGTAACTCTATTACTCTCTTCTCTTTATTCAGCGGCTTCCTTTCCCCCTGCAAAAATTATTTTTGCATCGATTGTTGCATCTGTAGTTGCCGCTTTTTCTGAAGCGGTTTCACCATTTGGGACTGATAACTTGCTGATCCCCTTTTCTTCGGCATTGGTGCTCTTTTTCATTCTGTAGCTTTTTTGGCTTTTAATTCAACAGATTTTTTTATATTTTTTAATAATTTTGAGCCTTAATTTTTTCAAGGGAGGACTATGAGCATTTACGGCCATTTCGACGACGAGAATCGACATTTTGTAATTACGCGCCCGGATACACCGCTTCCATGGATCAACTATCTCGGCGTACAAGATTTTTTCGGCATCATCTCAAACACTGCAGGCGGTTACTGTTTCTACAAAGATGCCCGTATGCGCCGATTGACGCGTTATCGCTATAATAATGTGCCTTTTGATTCCAACGGACGCTATCTTTACATCAAAGACGGCGACTTGTTATGGAATCCCATGTGGAAGCCGTTAAAAACTTCATTGGACTATTACGAATGCCGTCATGGTGCCGGTCATACGATCATTCGTGGGCAAAAAAATCAACTCGGCGCGGAAATAACCTTTTTCATACCTCCCGAGGATACTTTGGAAATATGGGATGTCAAGGTGCGTAACCTTTCTGACCGTCCCAAAACCGTTCGCTTATGGGGATTCGTTGAATGGTGCTTGTGGGATGCATGGGACGATCAGACCAACTTTCAAAGAAATTTTTCCACCGGCCAAGTCGAAGTAGAGAACGATGCGATTTTTCATAAAACAGAGTATAGGGAACGGCGCAATCATTTTGCCTATTTTGCATCGTCTATCCCGGTTAGCGGTTTTGACAGCAGCCGCGATCAGTTCGTTGGTTTGCACAACGGCCTGCATGAACCTCAAGTTGTCCTTGCGGGTGCCTGTCGCAACAGCATCGCTTACGGTTGGGCGCCGGTTGGTGCGCTACAGATTGATTTAAATTTAAATCCGGGCGAGCAGAAAAGATTTCAATTCCTGCTTGGTTATGCGGAAAACGAGCGTGATAAAAAGTTTATCAAGCCGCACGTCATTAATAAGGAGCCTTTTTATAAGGTAAAGGAAAAGTATTGCGGCAATGACCGCATCGATGCGGCGTTCCTTGAACTCAAAGAATACTGGAAACGACTCTTTTCCAATTTTGGCGTAGAAACCGAGAATCCGCACGTCAACCGCATGGTAAATATGTGGAATCAATATCAGTGTATGGTCACATTCAATATGTCGCGTTCCGCCTCGCTCTTTGAATCCGGCATCGGGCGCGGCATGGGGTATCGCGACAGCAATCAGGATATTCTCGGCTTTGTGCACATGATACCCGAGCGGGCGCGCGAGCGAATTCTTGATTTGGCCGCTACTCAGCTGTCCGATGGAACCTGTTATCATCAGTATCAGCCGCTGACCAAAAAAGGTAACACTCTCGCAGGCAGCGGCTTTAACGATGATCCTCTTTGGCTTATTCTTTCTACATCGGCCTACTTAAAAGAGACCGGCGACTTTACCATTCTTCATGAAAAGATCGGCTATGCCGATACGATCGATAAAAGCGCCACCCTGCTGGACCATCTGCAGATTTCAATCGATTATACTTTGAAGCACCGCGGACCTCATAGTCTGCCGTTGATCGGTCATGCGGATTGGAATGATTGCCTTAATCTCAACTGCTTTTCTGAGGAACCCGGCGAAAGCTTTCAGCTTGCCGGTGACGCTGCTAAAAGCGACACAGCCGAATCGGTGATGATTGCAGGTCTGTTTTGCGCCGCTTGCCGAGAGCTTGCAGAGATTTATGCTCTTCTCGGCAACTCTGAGCGTTCTCAACAAATCCTGCAGGCCGGTGAGGAAATGAAGCAGACTGTGCTTGCGCACGGCTGGGACGGCGAATGGTTTCTGCGCGCTTATGATGCCTTTGGCCGCAAGATTGGATCTAAAGAGAACGAAGAGGGCAAAATTTTTATCGAAAGCCAAGGGTGGTGTATTCTCGGCGGTATTGGTTTGGATAACGGCTTTGCCGAAAAGGCGTTGAACAGCGTCAACAAGTATTTGGCCACAAAAAACGGCATCATTCTCCAGCAACCGGCTTATCAAACTTATCATCTCCATTTGGGAGAGATATCTTCGTATCCTCCCGGCTACAAAGAAAACGCCGGAATTTTTACCCACAACAACACTTGGATCCAAATTGCCGAGACCTTGATCGGTCGCGGCGACCAGGCTTTCGAGTATTACATGAGCATTTGTCCCTCCGCCAAGGATGAGCAAATTGACATTTATCGCGTGGAGCCGTATGTCTACAGTCAGATGACGGCGGGCAGAGACGCTCCAACTCCCGGCGAGGGCAAAAACAGCTGGCTGACCGGAACGGCTTCCTGGTCGTTTGTTGCCATTACCCAATACATTTTGGGAATTCGTCCTCATTTTAAAGGCCTTCACATTGATCCCTGCATTCCAAAGCATTGGAAGGGATTCAAAGCTCAGCGGCGTTTTCGGGGAAAGCTTTATTTCATCACCGTTGAGAACCCGGACGGCGTGAACAAGGGCATCCGTGAACTTTGGGTAGACGGCCAAAAGATAGATGGGAATCTCATTCCGCTGGATATGGGCGGCGATCAAGTCAACGTGCGGGTTATTATGGGTTGTTGATCAAGTCGGTTGAGAAAAAGCCGCGGTTAAATTTGACCGCGGCTTTTTATGGCTTATACCCCAAAGTAATATTTGGAAAGCTGCTTTTCGAGCCACAAAAGCGCCATGATTGTTTTTCCGTCGACAATTTTTTCTTCCGTCAGCGCTTCATAGACTTGTTGAAACGGCAGCACGACGATTTGTATATCCTCATGTTCCGCCAACGATCCGCCGTATTGATAACCGTATTCCGCCAAATCGCATTCAACGGAATAGAGAAAGATCCTCTCGGATGATCCTCCCGGACTCGAAAAATATTTTCCAATAAAAACCACATCCTCTTTGCGCACGTTAAGATGAATTTCTTCCTGCAGCTCCCGCATCATGGCATCTTTTGGATCTTCTCCTTCATCGATTGCACCGGCGGGAATCTCTAACATCCAGGCATCCTCCGGCGATACGGCATAAACCGGATAGCGAAATTGTTTGACAAAAACCATGCGTTTGATGTTGATGTCATACACCAACGCGGCGGCAGAATCACAGCGCAGGCAATTTTCGCGCACAACCCAATCGCTCATTTTGCCGTCGAATTTTTCATATCGAAGCAAAACGGTTTCGACTTTTAAAAAGCCGTCATGCGCGATCTTTCGCTCTTTGATGTTGACTTTCATGGACAAACATTCCTTTAATATTTAATTTTGCAAAACAGGAACTGCAGAACGAAAAAGGCAGCGCCCAAAGCAAGACAAACGGCCATGTGCATGTGGGAAAAAACAAGCGCCGCAATTAAACAAATCGCATTCAATAAAGAAAGAGTTACGATATTTGCCGTAAAAAACGCTTGCCTTACACTTGTAATACGGAGGAAATCCGCTTTTGTGGGAACTATTGTTTGAGCGACAGCTTCCCATTTCCCACTCTTTCCGAAAGATTCGTAGATTTTGGTTATAACTTCCGATTCCTCTTTAAACAAAATAAAAAGGATTCTCGATTGATTTATAAGTAAAATTCCGACGATAAAGAGAAGCCAGAAAATCAGCGGGCGAAAATCGATCAACAGATCCTTAAAATAGGCGCACTTTTCGTCGCCGAAAAGAAAGACTAGAGTAGAAACGATCAAGAAAATGGAAACTTGTAACAACGATAACAGGTTGATCATTTGCAGATAGGACTTACAAACGCGCGTTGACCGATAAAAATTTACGGATTGCAAATCGAAAAGGTTAGAATTTTCCATATCTTCTCATGCTTTTTATGCGGCATATTAAAACTAAGGAATCTTTTGCTATTTTGCCATAATTAAAAAACAGCATCTTTTTCTTCGAGTTGAATTGCTGAGCGCTTTTTTGTACATTTGAAAAAAGGAGGTGATTCTGGTCGAGCTGATTATTTTCGATTTGGACGGTACGCTGGTAGATACGGCTTTTGAAGTTCATCAAAGCATCAATGATACTCTTCAGAAAATGGGTTTACCCCAAGTATCTCTTGCCACCAGCAAACGGGCGATCGGTCCCGGCCCGGAGGAATTTGTCAGAATTCTTCTTCCGAAAAATTCTTTACATAGAGCCGGTGAATTCACCGCTCTTCTTTCCGAAAACTACAAACGCTATAATGGCGTGTTTGCCGATTTCTTTCCAGGTGTTCCGCAGATTCTAAATCAGCTCAATGGAAAATACAAGTTGGCGATCGCAACAAATAAATCTTTAAATGAAGTAATGCCGCTGGCTGAAAAACTACATTTTTCAAAATGGTTCGACGCCGTTTTTACGCGCGATCACGTTAAAGAACCAAAACCTGCTCCGGATCTTTTGCTGCATGCCTGTAGAACTTTACGAGTTCCTACGAAACGTGCCTTGATGATCGGTGATACGGACAACGATATCTTGGCTGCCCGCGCCTCCGGTATGTTTTGCTGTCTTGCTAAATGGGGTTATGCATCGAACCAGGAAGAGCTCATGAAACTGTGTGATTGCGTTGCTGATTCTCCGATGGATCTGCAGACTTTATTGAACGAATTTGCAACGGTACCTGAAGATTATCAGCTGGAAAATTCTTTAAAGTTTAGCAATAGGTAAACGATGAACATTCTCGGCATCTCCTGCTTTTATCACGACAGCGCCGCATGTCTCGTTCAGAATGGAGTCATTAAAGCTGCCGCTCAGGAAGAACGATTTTCCCGGAAGAAACATGACTCAGATTTTCCACGCCGAGCCATACGGTTTTGTCTGGACTATGGCGGCCTGTCGATCGATGATATTGACATCATTTCTTTTTACGATAAGCCATTTTTGAAATTCGAAAGAATTCTTGAAACTTACTTGTCCTATGCTCCTCGGGGTCTGCGCTCTTATTTGATGGCCCTGCCGCTTTGGTTAAAGAAAAAGCTGTGGATTCCTGATTTAATCCGTAAGGAATTAGATTTCGACGGCATTATTGTTTTTCCGGAGCATCACGAATCGCACGCGGCTTCGGCTTTTTTCCCATCTCCATTTCGCCGCGCTGCATTTCTCACCATGGACGGCGTCGGCGAGTGGGCCACTTCCTCGTTCGGTGTCGGTATCGACAATAGCATTCGGATCGATTCGGAGCTCCACTTTCCCCATTCTCTTGGGCTTCTTTATTCTGCTTTTACTTATTATACAGGATTCAAAGTCAATTCCGGCGAATATAAAGTCATGGGGCTTGCTCCCTACGGAGAACCCAAGTATGTGCAGACGATCCTAGAGCATTTGATTGATCTTAAAGAGGACGGATCTTTTAGATTAAATATGGACTTTTTCGACTATTGCGCCGGGTTGACGATGACGAATGACCGTTTTCATAGGCTGTTCGGAGGCCCACCGCGCAAACCGGAGACCCTTCTAACGCAAAAAGAAATGGATTTGGCGCGTTCGATTCAGGAAGTGACGGAAGAAATCATGCTGCGCGCGGCAAAGCATGTTCATCGTCAAACTGGTGAGCGCTATTTATGCCTTGCAGGCGGCGTTGCTTTGAACTGCGTGGCCAACGGCCGCATTCTCCGCGAAGGTCCCTACAAAGATATTTGGATTCAACCGGCTGCCGGGGATGCAGGCGGTGCTTTGGGTGCCGCACTGTTTGCCTGGTACCAGATCGAAAAGAATCCAAGAGAAGCCGACGATCAACACGATTTTCAGCAAGCCAGTCTACTTGGACCGGAATACCAAAATGACGAAATCAAATCGTTTCTTGAAAGCAACGCTATTCCTTACCGGTATTTTGCCGATCAAGAATTGTTGGAGACAGCTGCAGAGCTGATTGAAAAAGGAAATATCATCGGGTGGTTTCAGGGCCGTATGGAATTTGGTCCGCGGGCGCTGGGGTGTCGTTCCATTCTCGGTGATGCCCGTCATCCGCAAATGCAGGCCAAGATGAATCTCAAAATCAAGTTTCGAGAAGGCTTTCGCCCCTTCGCTCCTTCTGTTCTTGAAGAATATGTTTCCGATTATTTTGAATTGGACCGTCCGAGCCCCTACATGCTGCTGACGGCTCAAGTGCGCAAAGAAAGGCAGCGTCCGATGACAGATGAAGAAAGAAAACTTTGGGGAATAGATAAACTGAATGTGATCCGCTCGGACATTCCGGCTGTTACGCATGTCGATTACTCGGCACGCATACAAACTGTCTCTCCTCTTCACGGCCGTTTCTATGAACTTTTGAAGCACTTTTATGAACGAACCGGATGCGCGGTCCTTGTCAATACATCCTTTAATGTTAGAGGCGAGCCGATTGTTTGTACGCCCCACGATGCCTATTTATGCTTTATGCGCACTCAAATAGACTATTTGGTTATAGGCAATTTTATTCTTGACAAAAAAGAACAACCGCCGCTTCAAGAAAGCGTTGATTGGAGAAAATTATATGAGCTTGATTGAAGATATTTATACTGATTATCGTCGGTTGGAAAAGTCACCGGCAAAGTCAGCCTCTTTCGGCTATTTATTCGCAGTCATTTTGTCACTTTTAGGCATTGCGATTGTTATTTTAGGTAAAGTTCCCCAGCGTTCCCTTATTTTCTTTACGCCGTCACTTTTATTTGCACTATTTGCGCGCTTTTTTCCTTCTTTACTTAAACCTCTTTTTTCAGTCTGGATAATCCTGTCGCTTCTTCTCGGCTGGATTATGTCTCGACTGCTGCTTACTATTGTTTTTTTTGTTGTTATTACACCTATCTCTTTTCTAATGAAGCTCTTCGGCAAAGATCCCCTTAACCGTCGCTTCAATAAAGATGCTTCGACATATTGGTCATCAAAACTTCATGATCCCCAGAAAGATTTTCAAAAGCAATTTTGAATGATTTTTCCACATATACTTCCACATTTCCGCTAATTATTCTGGAAAATGTGTTGTAAAAAAGTGAATAACTCTTTCTGAATAAAACGGTATAGTCTTTTTTATTAACAAAACTCTATTGACCGGTGTTTTTACACATCGTATTCACGGTGAGCTGTTTAAAACTTAAATATATCCTTCTTGTTCTTATTATAATTAGCTTTTATAGAATCAATTTTCAACATTTCAACGACCATTACTATTAAATTTTTTAAATATTATTTTGCTATCTGATAATTAGTATCTTCTGCATTCTTTTTTCTTCTTTCGTGGAAAGAATAACAAAATAGATACCTGAAGGTAAATAAAAGGGTTTCCAATTTAGCAATAAAGTTTCATCTATTTCCCCTTCATAAAGATCTTTTATTTTTCTTCCCAATAGATCCGTTATTGTAATAAAGCATTTTTGTGTTGTCTTTCCTTTGATATAAATCGTTGCAGAGCTATTCATTGGGTTAGGATATACAGATAAACTCAAAGGTAGGCATTCTTGTTGTTCAGCGTCGATTTCTCCGCGAATGGTATTTGGAAAACCGGGTGTACCACCGTTATAAGAAGCAAACCAATTTTCCGCTTTAGAGTTATCTAACCAAGGATAACGCAGCGCCAAAGTAGCTCCCTTTCCGTTTGCTGCCGCGGGCCATGGCCAAACACTGCCGAAGCGTAGGGAATCTATCAAGTTGCCTTTATCGTCCAATAAAGCAATAAAGTCTCCTTTACTGCTCAAACCAAAAGGCAAATCTCCAAGGGAAGCGAAATTTTTTCCCCATATTGTTTGAAAAGAAGCCTGATTTCTGCAGACGACGAGATACTGATACGGTCCAATGCAACAACCTGAAGGAAAAGAGAAATCGCTTTTAAAGTCAGTCAGCTTCCAAAAGGAGATATCGATCGTACGGTCTTGAGGATTATAAAGCTCAATCCAGTCCTCGGCGTTTAGATAAGGAGGAGAGTTGTAATTAATTTCATTGATAATCAAATAAGGAATTGTTTCATCCTTAACGAAAAAGGCAGTCAAAACGGAATCTCTATCGAGACTAATTAAAACTGACGAGGATTCATCAATTCCATTCCATGAAGAAAATCGATAACCAGGTAAAGCCGATGCGCGCAAAGAAAGCGCCACATCATGAAAATAAAGACCTTTCCAAGATGGAACATTAATAGTTAATGAATTAAGGCTAATACTGCCGCTTTGCGGCGGCTCAATGCGCAGCTGCAGTTCGGACGCTCCGCTCAATTTAAACTCATGCAGAACATGGTCAAAAAGGTAATTTCTTCTCAGCTGCAAAAATTTTTTTACAACATCGCAATTTTTCATCCACTGTGTTTTTTGACCACCCCATCTCTGTAAATGCCGATCAATTTCGGGTTCCAATGTACTTTGAACGGATTTAAAAATTGCCAGAGAGGAATCCGGTGAAAAGCGGGTATTCAACAAATCGGCAAGATAATTGATAAACATCTCGCGAAAACCTTGATTTTCGAGAATTTTTCGGAATAAAAAGGTAGACTCCGGAGGGTTCGGCCAGGAAGGACCATTCTCCTCTCGGTAATAAGCGAGCGTGTTGTCCCGGTAGCCGTCTTCGGGCGCATAATGATAATTTGGAACGAATAATCGCAGTCCGAAGCTGTGGTCTACATCGTATAGAATCCAACGATATAAGCCCGGCTCAGAATTAGGGCGCCAAAATTTACAGTTGTGCCCAGGACCGTCGTGGTTGGCTAAGATAATCTGGACTGCCATGTAAGTCAAATAGTTCTTTACATCTATTATCTCGGCAACATAGTCGGCGTTTTTTTGTATGGAAAGAGAATGGCCCTTGAGAAAATCTATTAAAGCGTTGAAATGTGTTGCATCGCCTTGGACAGCCAAGGGATAAAGACGATGATAATCGTCGAGAAGATCGATTTTATCAGGATCTACACCATAATGTTCGGCAAGATAGTGTTCATTGATTTTTTCGCGAAGATTATAAATTCCCCAATAATCGCCGTTGATATAAAGATGACACGGCCGATAAGCCTGGAACTCAAGATCAATCCCGTACAATAGACGAGCAGCCAATCCGTCGCGAAACTGCACGCCGCCTTCATTGTGTGTGTTATCGCTCCCGCCGTTGCGAAGCAAAAACGACTTGAAACGGCAAATCGGATAATCGGGAAATAAAGGATAATGCAGCTCTTCAATGCCATAGGCACGGCGTATAAAGACCGCAAAGGACTTTTGCGGCAATTTTCGGCTTGTTTTTCCAAACATTCTGACGCCGGCATCAATGCTGAAACCTAAACGGCCGTCCGGTTCAAAAAGCTCAATGTGAACGGGACGCTCCCAGTCTTCCCAATAATTGGCCGGTGGCTGTACGGGATTATCAGGATAACCGCCGAGCTTGGTTCCGTTACCTTCTACATAGATACCAATATCTGCATCAAACAGATTTGCCGGATGCGTGCTTAACGAGACAACCGGCAGGCCTAATTTTGGCGAAATGAAATAGCTTTGAGTAACTACTGGTCCTAGTCTCCCCTCCTTGTCTTTGACGCGCGCTCTAATGACCGTTGTTTTGGTCACCTTGAGACGATTCTGATAGATCGATGCGCCGAGGTGAGGAAGAGAGCCGTCCATCGTAAAGATAATTGAAAAAGGTTCAGGAACGCTTATTGAAACCTCTATAGGATGAGCGTAAAAACCTGAAGCAGGGGAAAAGTCCGGTACTACATGAGACAGTTGCGACAAAGGGTCAGAGTTAGGCATACCCGGAGTCGGAGTTGCGGTTATAGACCAGCGGTCACTGAACCTGCCATACGATTGATCGGCTGCAAGGGCTGGTACGGAAACACTGTCGAGCAATTGTCCTGTCGGTGAAAACAAAAAGAGCGTTTCACCTTTGGAAGAAATCTTGAAATTTGTGTGCAGTATGCCATTTCTGCGGTCTTTTCCCGAGGCATAAACCAAAAGAAAACTGCCTGACGGAAGAGTGATTTTGGGGAAAACCCATTTTGATGGAATTTTTACATCATCAGAAAGGAAATAATTTGACAGAGAGATAGACGAATTGGAAGGGTTATAGAGCTCAATCCAATCCGTATAATCTCCGTCTTCATCTTTAACCGTCAAAGTATTAAATGATAAAACCTCATTGAGTATCGGATATTGCGCCTGAACCGTCGTCAATAAGAGAAAAGCGAAAAAATAAAATCGATTTAAATTCATATTCATATCTTTTGAATGAAAAAAGGGCGCCTCAAGGCGCCCTGACCAGTTTGATAAACCTTGAAAAAACAATTCTAATTTCTGCAAATCAACCTGTTATTTAAGTAATGTCATTTTTCTGTTCAGTTTGTGATTATCGGCTGTCAGCTCATAGACATAGACGCCGGCAGATAAAGCTGAAGCATCAAAGACCACTCTATGAGCTCCGGCAGGAAGGTGATCATTTACTAATTCAGCTACTTTTCTGCCGTTTAGATCGAACAATGCGAGCTGAACTCGGCCGGCAAAGGGAAGCTCAAATTCGATTGAGGTCGTTGGGTTGAAGGGGTTGGGATAGTTTTGATGCAAAGCCATACCCATGGGTACAGCGGGTTTTTCGGCTTTGGTTTGGTCTTTGTCTTTATAAAGGCACCAGTCAATGGAAGCCTGCCAAAGCTTCCAACCTATTTCGTTGAAATATGCGGCGCCGTTATCGTTCCAACCGGCAAAATAACGACGCTCCGCTGCTTCGGTGCCGTCCGCCATCACTGCACCCTTTTCATAGCAGTATATGGCGCCGTAAATAATCGTTGCGATTTCTTCGTCGCCAGGAACGGGGACATATTCAGCAATTACTACTCCTTCTTCACTTGGATAACCTTGACCACTTTGGATTTCGTAAAAGTCAAAAGGCTCGACTTCGCCGGTTAAGCCGGCAGCCAGAAAATGACCTTCGGCGCGAATAACAATCGGTCGTTGTTTGGGCTGAAAGTGCCGCATCGCGTCGGTGTCCAGCGTCATACCCATATCGTCCTGAGCGTAAGGCTCGATCATAATCACCGGCACCGCAACGTTTTTGAATTTGTTCGTTACCTTTGAAGAGGAAACGGTAGAAGAAACATACACCAAATCCATTCCATCCGCCCACGTGGAATCAACATCAGAATCCAATCCGGTCAGCACGTCATAGCCTTGGGATTGCATTCGATCCAAAATCGCGCTATCACCCTCTCCCCAGGTCTCGTTGGTTACGAGCAAGATTTTAACCTTTTTCTCATCTTGTGCATAGACAAAAGCCGAAAGAAAAGCCAACATCGTCAGGACAACTCTGTAGCTCTTTTTCATCGCGCACCTCTCAAATAATTCATTTTGTTAAGAAATTGTTAATCAAATTTTAAAAATTTTTTCCGCCAAGTCAACAAAAAACTGATGAATCGGCTAATAAATCTCCTGCTTGAAAAATCATTTATGTTGAGAAAGCTGAAAAATCGTTATGTCGTTTTTTAAGCTGGGAAAATCGATGATATCGTAATTGGGGAAGGCAAAAATAGAAACTTTTGACCCCGCTAGAATCGAATATGCTTTTCCGTAATAGAAACCTGCGTCTCCAAGCGCGATGGAAGACAGAAGTTTCGAAAATATAGTGTTGATTCCCTACTGATAGGCAATGTTGCGACTTATTCTCCGTTTAATAGGCGGGAAGGATTGACCTTCTCCATAATAAGCCGGCTTTTTTCATCTTGGCCGTCCCAGACGATTGAATGAAATCCTTGTGACATTTGGCTGTCGATCAACTTGACCAATTCTTTGTCGTCCAAGATCGGTATATCTGCCTTGGCGGAATCCATTTTCGGCAATTCATAGCCGATTGGTTTTGATCGATAGGCTGATGCTCTGGACATGACAGAAAGCGGCGTTGGTTCCAACATGCGCTCATCACCCGCCAAAAATACATTTTTTCGACTTAAAACAAAATTGAGCGGTTCGCAGCGTATACCTTTGGCCACATACTTGTAGTAAATAGCCGGCAAAGCGCTCATGCTTTGTGAAAATACGCCGATGCGCCAATCACCTTCCAGCGATATATTTAAGGCATATTCTCCTCGATCGTTGGAGCGGGTAATCAAATGCGCCGCAGGTGAGTTTTCCCATGCATGCCTGGCTACAATCCAAACTCCGACTAACGGTTTACCGCGCTCATCCAGGACCTTCCCCCGAAGCGTCATAAGGGATGTCTCGGCGGCAAAGTTTAAAGTATGAGATGCGTTGTGATCGATCCTCCGGTTTGGATTTGGCAGTGGAACTAGAGAAGAACCGCCTTCGTTTTGCGCGAAAAGCCTGACGAGCGAAGCGTTGCCCATACCCAATGCATAGCCGGCATCTGCATTTGAAAGGCTATGATAAAATTTTTGGAGTTTTTCGGAGTCAGCCCAACATACAACTTTAGCCGGCGCATCGTTTTCCTCGGCCTTGTTGCAGGTGAAGATTCTCGAACTGGACTGCGTGCTGAGTAAAAAGTGGAAATTTTGCGCAACGATTTCACCTTTCTCGGCGCGAAAAGTAAATTGGGATGGCATTGCAGAATATAATTCCGGCATGTAAATGCTTGAGAGTTTGTCATTGGTCTGATCAATGTCGACGACGTAATCGCCGGGTTCGATGCCGAGGACAAACTCGCCTTTTTCATCAGTAACACCTTGAAAAAGCTGCCCGCTGTCTTTTTTCTTCGCTATTACGGCGATTCCTGAAGCGGGTATGTCATTATCCAAATAAACCTTGCCGGAAAAAAATGTATCATAAGGCTTGATGAAAAAATTCAATTCGGAAAATTTGTCTACGCCGACGCGTTGAGAGCATGGTTTGCAATCAGCATTGAGGTCGACAAAATAATCAGCTTGCGGCAGTGAAATTGAATAAAAGCCGTTTTGGTCCGTTACGGCACGATAGCAGGCCGGCGGTATGGATTCGCTGACAAATTTTATAACAACTCCTGAAATCGGTTTACCGGTTGCTTCATCGCATACCTTTCCATAGACACCGCTTGTCCCTTGAGGAAGATTCCAATCAATAAATGCTGTGGCAAAACTTTTATCGCTGTCGGTAATTTTGACAATCCAGCTTTGTCTGCATCCAGGATTCCACCTTTTATCAAAATAAATTGATGCTTTTACGAAGCCGTCTGCAAGCGTTTCATCGCCGGGAATTGCATCGATTCTCGAATCGCCGTCAATAATAGTCCCAAGGCCGTCGACGAAAGTATGGAAAAAGACGCGTGGTTCGTCAAAGTCAATGCGTCCGTTTCGGTTTACGTCATGAAAAATTTCACAATAAGCAGTGTTACCGATTGAGCCAACGTCGAAACATATTGTTACATGGGTCGGCAAATTCTTCACTTCGAGCTTTTCATTTTGATCAAATCTAACAAAGGTTACCGAATGAGCGACAGAACAAACAATCAAAATCATCAATGTGTACAGCCGAATTTTCATAGATTCCTCATTACGTAAAAACAATGAGTTATATTATTTTAAAGTTCACGAGAAAAACTTTTAATTAGAAAGCATTTTCGGTTACTTAAGGCAAAAGCTCTTTGTTTAACTTGAGGCGTTTTTCTTGTTGAAAATGGAGATGCAATTTAAAGGCCGGCAATGGGCAGGCGGAAGGATCAATACGGGAGACGTTCGAGAATTAATCGAATGTTTTGAAAGTAGAGTTCATCCGTTGCAACAGATTGATGTAGCGATTTCTTATGCTGCAAATTTTTCAGCCGCTTTTTAGTCGGGGGATGGGTGACAAGAAGGAGGGCAAAACGCTGTGGATCAGACTTTTCCAGCTTTATCAGCCGTCGAAGCAGCACCGGAAGGGCAGCTGGATCGAGTTCGGCTTTTTCGAGATATTCCAGCGCCAGCCGGTCTGCAGTAAACTCTTTTTCTGCAGGATAATCCAGAATCGTGTCACGTGTATAGAGCGATTGGATAATATGGGCTGCAATTTCCGGATTATTTCCCAAAAGCTGTTGTGCAGCGACGGCATAACTGTACTTTTCCGCCAATCTCGAAACTCCGTCGCGCATCGAAAGGTGCGCAATTTCATGTGCCAGAACGGCGGCAACTTCAGAGGAACTGCAGGATTCCAACAATCCGCGAAAAATATAAATATTTCCTCCCGGCAAAGAAAAATGGTTGATATCCTTTTCGTTGATGACAAAGACGGTATAATTAAGGCCGGACCAATGGGAGACAGCGCCTATCCTGGCTGCCAGATCGGTTAAATAACGCTCAATGGTGCGATTGCGGATAATTTTGAGATGTTGAATAGAAAAGGAGGCGAGATCGTCGCCCAATGCCAACTCTTCTTCGATGCTGACGAACGGCAGGGTGCCGTTTTGACGATCCTTCGCTGCCGCCCTATCTTTATTTATAAAGCCGGCAAGAAGGATGATCAGCAGGACTGAAATTAAACTCTTCATCTTTGCCCGGCTATTTTCAGAAATTCCTCTTCTGTGAGAATCGGCACACCCAATTCTTGCGCTTTCGCCAGTTTGGATCCTGCTTCTTCTCCGGCAACGACAAAGTCCGTTTTTTTGCTGACCGAAGAGGCAGCATGGGCGCCGAGTCGCTCCGCTAGTTCTTCCGCTTCTTTGCGAGACAAAGTTTTGAGCACACCGGTAAATACAATCGTTTTTCCCGCTAAAGGTTTTTCACCGCTTTCCGCCTGTAAAGGCGTCATCTTGACTCCTGCTTCCTTTAAGCGGCGAATAAAGTCCTGGTTCTGCGGCGATGCAAAAAAGTCGACCACACTTTCAGCTACCTGAGGCCCAATCTCATAAATGCTCTGCAGCTCAGCGTAGGAGGCAGAAGAAAGACGGTCTATTGTGCCAAACGCGCGCGCCAAAACCTTGGCGACGTGTTCGCCCACCAATCGGATACCAAAAGCAAAAAGAACTCTGTCGAGCGGTCGATCTTTAGACGCTTCAATGGCTCTCAGCAGATTTTCGGCAGATTTTTCCCCGAATCTTTCCAGTTTGAGCAACTGCTCTTTTTTGAGATAATAGAGATCTGCCGCGTCGCGAATGAGGGCGGCATCGAACAGTTGATTAACAACCTTTTCCCCGAGCCCCTCAATATCCATAGCATTCTTGGAAGCAAAATGGACCACTCGCTCCCGCACCTGTGCAGGACATGAAGAATTGATGCAGCGTTGTACTGCCTCGCCTTCCAGGCGGACGGTTTCACTGCCGCATACCGGACATTGTGAGGGAATAATGAACTTTTTCTCCGCGCCGGTGCGGCGAGAAGTGATTACCTGCACGATTTCAGGAATCACATCGCCAGCCCGCTGTACGACCACCCAGTCGCCGATTCGTACGTCTTTACGGTCGATTTCATCCTGATTGTGCAGGGTGGCGCGGCTGACTTCAACGCCGCCGATGCGCACCGGCTTCATAACCGCAACCGGCGTCAGGGCGCCGGTTCTGCCCACCTGGACGATAATGTCCAGAACCTGCGTTGTTTCCTGACGAGCGGGAAATTTGTAGGCAATGGCCCAGCGAGGACTCTTGGTCTTGATACCCAGCTCGGCCTGTTGAGCAAAAGAATTGACTTTGACCACTATGCCGTCGATTTCGTACGGCAGAGCAGGACGGCGTTCCAACATTTCAGTATGATAAGCTCTAACCTCCGCAAGTCCTTTACAAAGGCGAATAAAGGGATTGACTTTGAGTCCCCATTCTTTATAGAGCTGCAGCAGCTGCCACTGTGAGGTGATTTCGATTCCCTCAAAGCGTCCGACGCCGTAGCAGAACATGTCAAGCGGTCGCTCAGCGGTGACTGCAGGATCCAGCTGACGGAGAGAGCCGGCTGCGGCATTGCGCGGATTGGCAAAGAGAGGTTCTCCCCGTTCAGCGCGCTCGCGATTGAGCTGTTCAAACGCACGCGTGCCGAGAATGACCTCTCCGCGCACCTCCAATAAAGGCAGCTCCGCCCCCTTTCCATGCAGCACCAAAGGAATGCTGCGAATGGTGCGGATGTTCTGCGTGACGTTTTCTCCTACTGTGCCGTCTCCGCGCGTCGATGCGGTCTGCAGGCGGCCGTTTTCATAGACCAATTCAACAGCCAAGCCGTCCAATTTAGGCTCGCAAACATATTCGACGACCGATAGGCCTAAAGCCTGCCTTGTCCGCTGGTCAAAGTCGGCCATTTCTGCTTCGTCGAGAGCATTGTCCAGGCTCAGCATCGGTATAGAGTGACGTACCGGTGCAAAGGCATCCGCACGTTGTCCCCCGACCCGCTGCGTTGGTGAATCCGGCGAATAATATTCCGGATGTTGTTTCTCCAACTCGATGAGCTCATGCATCAGGCGGTCGTATTCCGCGTCGGTGATTTCTGGACTATCTAAGACATAATAACGATGATTATGATACTCGATCAATCTGCGCAATTCCTCTATGCGCGCGAGGATCGGATCTTTTATCATAGGCAAAGCTCCTCACTTTTCCCCGAAAGTTTCAAGCTTTACTTTTAGTAAATAGCGCCTTGATGACGTACAGAGCAATTTTGGGGTTTTCCTTCATTCTTCTCATACAATAGGCATACCACTGTCTTCCGAAAGGCACATAGACGCGCAGGCGATGCCCTGCGGAAACGATAATACGCCGTAGCTCCTCATCCACACCCAAAAGCATCTGAAACTCGTATTGATCGCGGCGAAGGGAATAGGCCTCGATTAGGCGAAGCGCGTGCCAAACGAGACGTTCATCGTGCGTGGCTATGCCCACATAAGCGCCATGCTTGATCGCCGTCTCTAAAAGCAAAACAAAATTGTCGTTGATAATTTGCGGATCTTTAAATGCAATGCGTCGCTTCTCAACGTAAATTCCTTTGCAGATGCGGAAATTTGCCGGTCGTTGAACGAGTGACAAAAGATCATCATGGGAACGGCGCAGATAGGCCTGAATAGCCACGCCGACGTTGCCGTACTCACGGCGCAGCTGATCATAAATGGCAAGCGTGGCGGTTGTACACGAGGAATCCTCCATGTCGATACGGACAAAATTGCCGAGTTGCGCCGCTTCACTTACGATCCGACGAATATTATTCAAACAAAACGTCTCGTCGATCAGCAGGCCGAGTTGCGTCGGTTTGAGAGAAATGTTGCAGTCCAATCCTTGCTCGCGAATAGTATGCAGTACGCGGATATATTCTGCAACAGCTGCTTCGGCATCTTGGCGATTTCGGGTACTTTCTCCAAGAACATCCATCGTCGCAAGAATGCCGTCCTGATTAAGAGAACGCACCACACGCACGCCGTCTTCGAGCGTGCTTCCGGCCACATAACGACGGGAAAAGATATGGACGATCGGTTTGGGGACCAAAGGCATAAAAAAGATTACCATCCGATTCAAAAAGTTCATGGCGGCGCCTCGCTATTGAAATCCGATTATTCCCCATGAGATTTTATTCAGCAGCCGAAAATAGTCGAATTTTTTTCGAATGTCAAGAAGATCAGAATGATTGAAATTGAAAAAAGCTGCAAGCAGACTTGGATTTTTCGGTTTTCGAAGGTAAAAGTAGAAAAAAGGGAACTCGGCCGGTTATGAATAAATTTTCACCAATTAATGTATTAGAGATTGGAATGAAAAAAGATGACGGGAAAGGGCAAAGTATATATTCATTTAAACGGTCTTTGAACTGCCGGAGGCAACATTTTTCTTGACTTTAAGGCTAAAACTAACTAATTTTGAAAGTCTTAACGGTCGGCGCTTTAGCTCAGTCGGTAGAGCAACGGACTGAAAATCCGTGTGTCCCCAGTTCGATTCTGGGAGGCGCCACCTAAATTAATAAGCCTCATTGCAATCGCGATGAGGCTTTTTTATTTTGCATCAAATTGTACGGCTTGGTAAGCCATGGAGCCGAAAACCCCGATTGCGCCTTCGATGTGCAGCAAGGGATCCCGATTCCTGCGGGATCGAAAATAGTCGTATAAATTTTCGTCCAATGCGCTTACCTTGAGGGTGTAACGATCAGGGGCCGCAAAAAGAAAGCCGAAAAAAGTCAATTCTGTATCTTCCGAATAGACGGTCATTTCAAAGTCGCCGGTCGGAGCGTAGACGGTTACGGCGTAGGCACGGGCAAACAGAGCCGGCTGCCATTTGACGCTAAGCATCTGAAAAGCCGGAAGCGTGTCGCCTTTATTAGGGGTAAGGATTTGCGGTTTACTCGGCATGGTTGTTTCGGCAAAGATTTTTCGGCCGTCCGCCAAAGTGACGTCCAACTGATAGACATACCCTGCTTTCAAAGTCAGCTTGTCTTGTATGTCGCCGTAATTTCCCTCAAACAGGTGCTTGAATTCCACTTCCTGATCGTTGGAACGTACGATGACGCGGGCGTCGGTTACGGCGCGGTTGGGAGCAGAGGGGAAATAGTCGGTTACCCGATAAGACCTCTCCAATTTCACATTTTTTTGGTTGTTGTTCAAAATGAGCAGACCAAAGACGTTGATTTCGGGCTCATAATCAATATTAGGAGCCTGGGGAAGGTCATTACAAGACATCCAGATCAATGCCGCCGGTAAAGCGGTCGCCAGCAGCTTTTTAGAAATCAAATTCAATCCCGAATGTCGGCAAAACGGGAAACATCGGGATAGTGATCTGTTTCGACGGATTGGCATCATGATCCCAGAAATATAAAAAAACATTTTTGCGATTGTAAGCATTTACGATCTGCAGATAAGGATTACATTGCACGCCGAAGGCCTCGAAAGGTCTGCGCAGGCTTATATCAAGTCGATGATAGTCTGGATAACGATACGAGTTCTTTTTGCCCAGTCGATTATAAACCTCGTAATCATATTGATTGCGGGCAAAATCCCATTCATAGTGGGCATATTTGCCCAGCACCGGTGTATAAGGCAGACCGGAACCGTACGAAAAAACAACACCCAGGAGCCAGTTTTTGCCCAAATCGACAGAAAGGGCGGCATTAATGTTGTGGCGCCGGTCGTGTTTAGGATAATAGACGAGACCGCCGATGCGGCGCCGAGTGACGGAAAAAGAGTAGCTTGTCCACCCGGTCACTCGACCGACGGATTTTTTAGCCATAAACTCCGTCCCATAAGCCTCGCCGTCGCCGACGAAAAAGTCGTCGGTTTCATCTGCAGCGCTGCCGAACTCGTTCAATTCCAGCAGATTGTGCATGGTTTTATAATAGCCCTCAAGAGTCATGGTCAAATCGAACGGAAGCAGCCATTCAAGGCCTAATACGAGGTGTTCGGATCGTAAAGGGAGAAAATTCGCCGAGAGCGGAAACCACAAGTCGATAAATTGATAATTTTGATTGTCGCTTGCAGACGTAGTGAGGAATTGATGATAAATTCCCAATGAACTTTTAAGAGCGAAATTGTGCGTTAGGCGGTATTTGGCTCCAAAGCGCGGGGAAAAGGTTGTTCTTTTGCCGTACGAATAGTGTTCGATGCGTGCGCCGGCCCGCAGGGACCATCTGCCGCTTTGCCATTCATCCTGCACGTAAAGCGAGGAGAGATACGGTCTACGGTGATAGTCGAAAAGAGGGGTTTTGTCGATCGTAAAGGAGTAGAGAAAATCATAGAATGTCTGCTGCAGACCGAATTTGAACGAATGGTTTTTAAAGCCGAAGAAAGAGAATGACAGGTCGGCGCTGTAGTCCTGAATGCCGTTCTTTAGCTGCAAGGATGCAGTGTTTTCGTTCGTCAAGCCGAGATCCAGCTCGAGGTTAAATTTGCTGCGCGTCAATCGGGTCTCGGAATAGAGGTTGGGATGCATAACCCATCGCCAATAAAGGCTTGTGGTACGGTTTCCCCACAGCCAGTAGAGATCCAAAGTAATATCTTCATCGGAATCAAGAAGATAATCCAAGCGATCATCGCCGAAAAATCCGCTGAGCGTTAAGCGATGATTTTCGTTGAGGTCGAAATTGATTTTGCCCTGCAAGTCGTAAAAGTAGTAAGGAAAATCGTAGCGCGTTCCTTTAAATACCTGGTCGAAATAGGTTCTGCGGCCGGAAAAGAGAAACGAACCGCGCGGAAGCGGTCCCTCTACTGCGGCGCGGGCTGAAAGCAGGCTGATGTTGGCGTGGCCCTCAAAGTGTTGGGAATTTCCTTCTTTGTTGGTTATGCTGAGAACAGACGAAAGCCGTCCCCCATATTCGGCCGGGAATCCGCCTGCGATAAAATCGATCTGCTTGACCGCATCGGCGTTGAACATGCTGAAAAGTCCCAAGAGATGAAAGGGATTATAAACCGTTACGCCGTCCAACAGCACGAGGTTTTGATCCGGACTCCCGCCGCGAACATAGAGCTGACTGGAAAAGTCGGTGCGGCTGACGACTCCCGGCAGCAGCTGCAGAGTACGAAAGACGTCCGCCTCGGCCACGGAAGGCAGAGTGCTCAACTGCCGCGCCGAGATGGTGGTGGTCGAAACCTGCACTTCGCGCTCGAACCTCTCTCTCTCGGCGGTTTTGATAATCTCCTCGACCTCGATCACTTGCGGCGTCAGGAGAAAATTCCGTTTGAGGGTCTCGCCGGGCTTAACGATGATAGGCTCTTCTTTGCGCTCATAGCCGATCATCGAGAGTACGAGCGTGTACTGACCTGCGGGAATTCGGTTGATGACAAAGTAGCCGCGATCGTTGGTTGTCGTGCCCAAAGAAGTTCCGTCGAGAAAAACATTGACGTAGGGCATGAATTCGCCGTTGCGGGCATCGCGAACAAAGCCGCTGACGGCTCCATCATTACTCGTTGCGGCAAAAAGTGGAGCGATGAACAGCACGAACAAGGTTGATGTAATTCTCATAGAAACAGATCGTCTCGATAGCCTTTTCCTTTACGAACGACAATCGGCTCGTCTTGCGTCAAATCAATAACCGTCGAGGGTTCGGATCCCCCAGTGTCGCAGTCTAAAAAAAGATCAACCAGATGCGCAAAGACTTCGGCAATCTCGTCCGGATCAGTCAAATACTTACCTTCCGTAAGAGCGGCGCTGGTGCTGATAATTGGCCGGCCGAAGGCGCGCACCAGATCATGGCAAACCGCATGATCCGGCACACGAATACCGACCGTACTGCGTTTTTCCGTCAGTATCTTGGGAACGGCACGCGTAGCTTCCAAAATAAAAGTATAAGGCCCCGGTAACAGGCGACGCATAATTTTGTAAGCAGGATTCGATACATGCGCATATTTGGCGATATCTTTCAAGTCCGGGCAGATAAAGCTGAGTCGCGCCTTTTTGCTAACCCCTTTGATTTGATAAATGCGTTCAACAGAGCGTCTATTCATTAAATCGCACCCAAGGCCGTAAACGGTATCAGTCGGATAAATAATCAGACCGCCGTCGTTCAAAACCTTAACGGCCCTGTCGATGTATCGCGATTGCGGATTGTCCGGGTGAACGTAGAGGCGAACCATTTCTCTCCTTGGAGGCCTGGGCGCGCCGGAATGCATTTTTCGGCAGCTTCTAAAATAAGCGCATATCGACGAGATTTCCAAGTTAAAAAATTAAAAAGGAATTCCTGCATTCTGGAATTTGTTCTGTTTTTCCATATACAAGTGAGGTGATATCATCATGTTCTTCAGTATGCTGTACGGAATATTAAAGAGCTCGTTTGCTCTGCTGCAGGAGATGGCGCCGTATCTTCTTCTTGGGTTTCTGGTTGCCGGAATACTCCATGAATTCATAACAACGGAAAAAATAGCCCGCCATCTCGGAAAAAACAATTTTGCATCGGTGATCAAGGCGGCGGTTTTAGGAATTCCCTTGCCGCTCTGTTCCTGCGGCGTCATTCCGCCGACCGTCGCCCTGCGTAAGGCAGGTGCCGGCCGTGCGCCGGTACTTTCTTTTTTGATTGCCACCCCTACTACAGGAGTCGATTCAATTGCGGCCACATACTCGCTTATGGGCCCCTTTTTCGCCCTTTATCGCGTTTTGGCTTCCTTTATAGCCGCCATTTTTACCGGCAGTCTTGCAGGTTTTCTAAAGCTGAAGGAAAAGGATGCATTGCCGCTTAATGCACTGCAAACTGCTGCAGATTCGATGGCTTTCTCTAAAAGAATTTTTCGGGTTATACACTACGGATTCGTTGAATTGATTTCCGAAATCAGCAAATGGCTGATCATAGGCATTCTCATCGGCGGCGTGATAACTTATTTCATCCCTGATGACTTTTTCAGACAGGCCGGAGGGAATGGCCTCGTCAACATGCTTTTGATGCTTTTGATCGCCGTACCGCTTTACGTATGCGCCACCGGTTCAATTCCGATTGCTGCGGCCCTCATGATGAAAGGACTGAATCCTGGAGCCGCATTTGTCTTTCTGCTGGCCGGCCCGGCCACCAATTCGGTGACGATTACCGTGATCTCTAAATTTCTCGGGAAAAAGACCACAGCGGTTTACCTAAGCGGCATCATCGTCAGCAGCATTGTATTGGGTTTAGGATTGGATTTTATCTGGAATCACTACAATCTATCGGCTTCCTTTCTCCACCATCATCATCATGCTCTGCTGCCGCCGACGCTGAGCGCGATTTCTGCAGCCGTCATTTTGCTTCTCCTGCTTGCGGCGCCGCTTGCAAATCGCATAAAAAAGCGTGAAGAACCTCCTATAAAGGAGAAAGGTGAAATGACATCGATTTTCTTTGTGCCTGATATGACCTGCAACAACTGTGTTGCGCACGTCAAAAAAGCCGTTGAAAGCGTCGATGGTGTTGATCGGGCGCGAATCGATTTGGCGACGAAAAAAGTCGAACTGGTTCACACCGATCAACTGGACTTGTCGCTGGTTTTTGAAGCGATACGCGATGCCGGATATGAGCCGAAAACGACCTGAACAAATCAGACTTTGAACCGTTTCTGCTATAGGCTGTTCGATCGAACAGCCTTTTTTGTATCAGCCGGAATTTTTTATTGCAGAATCCATCAGATTTACTTAAAGTAAAAAAGCCGTCTTTCATTTGAGCAGATGGGTATTGCTCCGTATAGGCGAAAATTTTTGCACAAGATGCAGAGATCCATTTTTTATTATTACAGCATTTAAATGAGAGTCGGCCATGCAATCTTTTTTTCTGCTCATTTTATTGTCGTCGACGGTAACACTTCTCATTAGAGCTGAACTTTCCAATCAAAGTCGACAGGTCTATATTTTCAAGCCTCTCTCCACGGTTATCGTCATCCTTACAGCTTTGTTGTCGTTTTTTGGCGAAACCCGTTTTTCTTACTCTTTTCTTATTTTAATCGGTCTGCTTTTTTCCCTCGGCGGCGACATTGCTCTGATGTTTCATGGTAAAAAATTCTTTTTGATCGGGTTAGTCTCTTTTCTCTTTGCTCATATCGTCTACACGATTGCTTTCGGGTCTCTTGGGGATTTTTCAAAATTGGACCTATGGACCGCGACAGCATTGGGCTTGGCGGGGATCGTGATCTATCATATTCTTCGCGCCGGCCTCGGCGCGCTGAAACTGCCGGTCATCTTTTACATGGTAGTCATTTCGGTGATGGTCAATCGCGCCTTTTCCGTGTGGGCCAATCCTGCCTGCTCATCCCTGCCGGCTGGATTAATCAGCTCCGGCGCCGTTCTCTTTTATCTTTCCGATGCCATCTTGGCTCTCAACCGTTTTGCCAAGCCTTTGCGGTATGAGCGGTTCAGTTTGGTTCCGTACTATTTGGGTCAGTTTTTCATTGCGCTGTCTACGTATTATGTTAAATAAAAACTATGGAGGATCTATGAGAAAAAAATCAATCATCGTTTTAGGTCTCTTTTTATTACACGGTATTGCCGCGGCTCAACCGTTGGCCGCTGGTCGAGAAAAGTTTTTAGGAAACATCATCAACGACGGCAATTCCATTCCTTATAAATTTGCGGAAATCTGGAATCAGGTTACACCGGAAAATGCCGGAAAATGGGGAAGCGTGGAGGGAATCAAGGATAATTACAACTGGGCGAACTTGGATAAAATTTATCAATTTGCGAAAAAGAGGAATTTTCCGTTTCGGATGCACACTTTGGTTTGGGGGCAGCAGCAACCAGGCTGGATCGGCTCGCTGCCGCCGGACAAGCAGCGCGAACAGGTCGAGGAGTGGATCCGTCTGGTCTCCGAACGTTATCCGGAAATCGATTTTATCGACGTAGTTAACGAGCCGCTGCACGAGACGCCGGTCTATGCCGAGGCTTTGGGCGGAAAGGGCGCTACGGGTTGGGACTGGGTTATCTGGTCGTTTGAAAAGGCGCGACAGTATTTCCCAAACGCAAAACTTCACATCAATGACTACCATATCCTCACCGGTTTGGCGTCGATCAGCGATTATCTAAAGATCATCAATCTTCTCAAAGATCGCGGACTTATTGACGGAATCGGGTGCCAGGGGCACTTTCTCGAGTCAACGAGCAGCAAGCTCATCACCAGCCGCCTGAATCAATTGGCAAAAGCCGGTCTGCCGATCTACATTACCGAATATGACGTCAACATTGCCGATGACACTAAGCAGCTTAATGTGTTCAAAGATCAATTTCCTGCCATTTACGAGCATCCTGCCGTTGCCGGAATGACACTTTGGGGTTATATGCAGGGACAGATGTGGCGTTCCGACGGCTATTTAATCCGCAGCAACGGCAAGGACCGTCCGGCGATGACTTGGTTGAGAAGTTATTTCAATCCGGGAACAAGCGTGCAGTCCGCAGCCGAGTCTACACCGCAGGAGTGGCGTCTTGAACAAAATTTTCCGAATCCCTGTAACAGCTCGACGGTCATTTCGTTTTATCTGCCGGAGGCAAGCACGATCAGCCTCATCATTTCGGATGCTTCGGGCCGCACTGTACGAACGTTGGCGATTGGGGAACACCCGGAAGGCAAGGGCTCGGTCGTGTGGGACGGCCTTGATGAGCAAAAAGTACCGGCGGCAAGCGGTGTTTACTTTTACACTTTACAGGGCGGAGGTCGTTCGCACTCCTTTGCCGCTACGAGAAAACTCTTGTTGATCAGATAGCCGCCTGACTTTTATTAGTCGGCTCTTAGAGACCGGCTAAACCGGTATTGAAAGAGAACTATCGAAGAAATCAAAGTAATATGAAACTTTAGGAAACATATGGGGCCGAGTTCGTACCGCTGTACGCATCTCGGCCCGATTATGGCCTCTGCCGGCATTTATAGGGCTTTTCTGCAATTATTTTGTAAAGTCCGGCAACAGATTTTCAGATCGAGAACCTTTGCCTGGTCAAAAGCAGGCACAACCGAAAGAATTGATCGGGGGTTTTACTTTTCATCCTTTCCGGCAGCCCAAACAACGGCATTCCAGACCAGCTTACGGTAAAGAGGGTTTTCATACGCACGGCGGTCGTGGCCCGGTTGCAGGCAGACAATGCGGGAAGCCCCGTATCGATTTGTCCATCCGATGATTGGGGAACTCGAAGGATGGGTCGTATGCAGCAGTGGCGTTACGGAATCGAGCAGATGCAGATTGCCGTAGACTTCGTCGGTAAGCTCAAAATCGCTCAAGCCGGCAGTAACAGGATGCTTTGCATCGATAATTCGCACTGGAAAACGGACGTCATGCTGATAGGTGGAAGCAGAAGAACGATCGCTTTCAGGCAGGGATTCCGGTAGAATATATTTTCCGCCGCGAATGCGGCTGAATTCCTCCCAATACTGATAAGAAACCAGCGAATGATGCAGAAAAACCAACCCTTTTCCCTTTTTGACCAAAGCGAGAAATGCACTCTTTTGCTCTTCGGAAATTTCCTGAACCATGTCATAGAAAACGATCACCTGGATATGCTCCAAGTCTGAAGAAGCATAGAGCTCATTAGCGTGAGGTTGTGAGGCAAATTGCGGTCGGATGCCTTCCATGCTTTCGAACATAGAATGGAAAGCTGCTTCATCAAATTCGTGTCCGCCGGTTATGATTAAAACGGGTATCGGCTCGGCAGACATGGGTACGGCAAATAGCAATAGGAAAATCGCTGCGCTCAGGAATCTCATTTTATCCGTTCTTTCCTCCCGGCTTGTCGCTTTAGCTGTGCTTTGCGCCTCCTGCAACCGGTTGGGGGAAAACAGGAGATGTTTGCCGACGCGGAAAAAGATTCGTTCTCAGAAACTCCTGTAAAAGAATCGCAAATTTACGGCTTTGCGCAACAAAAACTCGTCCGAGAAAAGGATTATAATCCCTTTTTTCGATTTCTGAAAGGATGCCGCGATAGATTCGGCTTGCGGCTTTGACTGCAAATCTTCCGTCTCTTGAAAGCATAGGAATTCCGTTATCCGCTTCAATAAAAAAGCGATGTGCCCGTTCGACTTGGTATCTGACGAGCTGCCTCATGGCATCATTAAAGGTTTCCTTAAAGAAATCTTTTTCATCCAAGCCGAATTGACGCACTTCGTCGAGCGGCAAATAAATCCGGTTCATATTTTTGTCTTCTTGAATGTCCCGCAGTATATTGGTTAACTGCATGGCGACGCCGAGTTTTTCAGCGTAATTCAAAGCCGCCGGATCGCTGAAGCCGATAATATAGCTCATCATGATGCCGACGACGCCTGCAACGGCGTAGGCAAAATGGTATAATTCGGCAAACGACTGATAACGGTTCTTCAGCAAATCAAGCTTGACGCCGTCGAGCAGCTCCAAAGGGTATCGGAGAGGAATGTTATAGGCAAGTGCCGAAGGAATGAACGCCTTTAAAATGGGATGTTCCGATTCTCCGCTTCGATAAGCGACGGCCAGTTCGTATTTGAGGTATTCAATTTCGGCCGTCAATTCATCCGTTGTTCTGTTGCGCGGATTGTCGACAATATTGTCGGCATATCGACAAAAGCTATAGAGAGCAAAGGTCGGCAGCCGCTTTTCTTTCGGCAAAAATTGGGTGGAAAGATAAAAGCTCTTTGAATGAAGAGCCGTTTGGGCTTTTGCATAAGCTATGGCATGCCTTATGTTTGTATCGTTAATATTCATATGTCCTCAATTTAAAATTATTCTTAGAGATCAAACACTTTTTCAATTATAAATCATTCCATGCAAATTAGCAGATAATTCCGCTAGCGGGGTCAATTATCCACGCCCTGCCTCGGCGGCGTAAAGAGTTTCACGCCTTTTTATCGCAAGTTTCCACCAGGGAATGGACGGATATTCGTGATGCTCCCAATGGTAGTCGAAATGATAACAGGCCAGCAAAGACCAGAAAGGTTTGAGGCTGCTGCTGACTGCGCGGTGACGGTCACGGTAACCGCCTACCGGTTCACGATGCGGCAGAAAAGTGCCGAAAAAAAACAACTGCAAAGTAGACAGCAAAGACGGCACCACCCAAAAGAGCATTAAATTCAATGTCGGCACATGAAAAAGATGATGAAAAATATTAAAAATTACCGCCATGCCGAGGAGCTGATTCCAGGAGAGGTAGCGCCTTAGAAAAGTAAAGTACCAGCCGAAAAAAGAGGGGCGACGACCGTCGTGGTAATCCGGATCTTTCGATGAGGCCGGAAACCGGTGATGTAAAAAATGCTTTTCTCGAACTTGGCGGTAGGGAAAGAGGGCATAGAGACCCAGGCACAATGCGCCGATCAAGGAATTGAGCCGGTGACGACGCGGCACTATACTGCCGTGAATGGCATCGTGAGCAGTAATAAAGACGCCGGTATAGAGAAAAGTCTGCAGGAGAATGCCGGGCAGTGCGAATGCGGCTGTTTGCTTTCCCCGCAGTGAAAAAAGCAGAATCAGTAATGCGGCCCAGCATAACAGAATGAGAGCCGCCATGATGACTCCAAAGTACTTTTTCACAAGCAGGCCTTTAAAATGATCAATAAAAAGTAAATCAATTGCGCCCAGAATGAATGAAAGATGAGATCAGGCAATCGCGTCTCGAAGACCTTCCACCTTGTTCCCAGGCTTGAAAAAATAAGAGCAATTAAAAACCAGCCGACATAATTTTGCAGGGGCGGAAGTCCGTCCTGCCATTGCCAATAGCGTAAATAAACGGCAGCCGGTTCCATGATAAAGTCAAAACCGACCATCAGCAGGGCAGTGACGACAGCAAAAAGAAGGGGATGGCGATTCCGCATCAGCTTTTGGGCAACGGCTGCTGCTGAAAGCTGTATGCTCAACCAAGCGAACCCGATGGCAATCGGTACGCCTGCAGCCTGCGGCTGCAGAATGTCGCCGTAAACATAATGGCCGAAAATAATGCCGGTACGAAGGCCGAGCCATTCGAAAAACAATCCGCCGAGGACAACAATCGTCGCCCAAATCACGGACTTGGTTCTAAGATTTTGAATTTGAATAAAACGTATTAGCAGGATGGTCGACAGTCCTATCAGAAAAACGCCGGCAAGCCGCTGCATGAGTACCTGAAACCATCCCAGCAGGTGCCACAGCCCGCCTGCCGTCAAAAGAACGTACAGCAGAATTATCTCGAGTCGACGAGTCATGACCGAGTCTCGGCTTTAATGAAACTGACTTTTCGATCTTTCCAGGAGACGGCGCCGCGGCGGTAGCAGCGAAAAGAATTGAACCCGATCATCAGAACCGCGCCGATGCTCAATGGATTGAGCAGCGTGCTGACCCAGACGGGATGGCCGAAGCGTTCGGCGATGAGGAATCGAATTGCAGCAGCGAGGCCGATCATGGCAACAGCTTCGGCGCGAAGCGATGGAACCGCCAAGAGCGGGAACGGAAGGATATAGATGCTGAATAAAAAAGCTGAAAACAAAAGAAATGGAATCGTCTTGTAACCCATCAAACCGAATGCATTCTTGGAAAATCCCCAATAGACCTCGTTCCAAGAGGAGTACATCCTTCCAAAAACCATTCTGTTGCCCGATGCGGTCAAAATTTTTTCCCCCTTTTGTTTTGCAAGCCGGGCCAATTCCGTATCTTCAACGATATGTCCCTTGACTGCCTCATGTCCCCCGATTTGATCGTAGCCTTGGCGGGTAAAAGCCAGCCACTGGCCGTTGGCGGCCGCCATGGAGGGAAATTTGGCGTAATAGGTCAACCAGAGCGGTAAAAGGGAATAGACAAAGGTGTCGAAAACCGGAATCACCAGTTTTTCCGCAAAGGTAACGGTTATCTGCTGTGGAAAGGCTGAGAATAAGCTCAACGAGAGGCGCTGCATCCAACCGATGGTCTTTTCGACGGCTTCCGGCGCATGTTGGTTATCCGCATCAGTAAAGATCAAATAATCTCCGCCGGCGGCCTGACTCAACTGATGACAAGCCCAGTTTTTTCCGGTCCAACCGACCGGTAAAGGAGCGCCGCTGAGAAGGCGTATGCGGGCATCCTGGGCTGAGAAACGGCGTACAATGTCTGCGGTGTTGTCCTGAGATTGATCGTCCAGTACGAGAATTTCCAAATTCTGATAACTTTGCCGGATAAGCGATTCCAAGGCTCGTCCGATATTCACTTCTTCATTACGGGCCGGAATAAGGACCGACACAAGCCGAACGTCCTTGGGTTTGGGGCCGTTTTTGATCATCGGCGCCGTCATGACGTTTACCAGTGTAATCAACGCAATCAACGCCAAGCAGCCGATGAGAAAGCCGACAAAAATGCTCATGCCCTGTCCCTTTTGCGGCTTAGGCGATGACGCCACATTGCAAATGATTCGTTGATCGACGCTTTACCCTGCAGCAAAACTTTTCCTTCTTCGCGTCGGATAATTTGTTCTTGAAGCTCGTTCAATAGAGCTTCATGCCGGGTCTGCAACCTCTCCGTGAGATCCTCCGATGATCCGCAAAGGTCAGTTACTTCGTTAAGACGGATAAAAACATCCGCGCGCTGATCCGTAAGGTATTCGGCTCTGAAAGCGGCTTGTATAACTCTCACGGGCTCAGGAGCTTGACGAATCAATAGCTCCACACCGCGCTTGTAGACGAGAGGCCTCACTCCCCAGGGCAGCAGCTCGCCCTGGGGAAAAATGCAGACGACGGCTTTTTGCGCCAATAGCTTTTGTGTATAGCTCAATGATTCCAAACTTTTTTTTACAGAGCGAGGCTCTATAGAATAGGCGCCGACACGGGAAAAAAAACGGTTTCGACGGAGCTGTTCCTCCAGCATCATGAGAAATATGGGACGGTGAAAAAGTTTTACTTTCAGCAGATAGACGAAAAAGCCGTCCCACCAGGTGCTGTGATTGGGGAGAAGCAGAATTGCCCCTTCATCGGAGTTCGGAGGTTCGCCGAACAGACGAATCGAATGGAAATGGCGCCGCATGAGATTAAAAATATATGGCCGAAATATCATCTCATGCAGGGCAGACGGCGAGGCAGGTATCATCCTTTCGCCCTCAAATTACGTCCTCAGATCATTGATGACGAGTTTTGCGGTCGTTTCTGCCGTCATCATAACGCCCGGCAGGCCGGCGCCGGGATGAGTGGAAGCGCCGACGAGGTAGAGTCGTGCAATGTCTTCGCTGCGGTTATGCGGGCGGAAAATGGCGGTCTGCGTCAATCTCGGCTCGACTCCCCACGCGCTTCCATAGGTGTTGTTGTTCTTTTTAAGGAAATCTGCCGGTGTAAATGTTTCGACCACCTGAAGATTTGCTCTCAACTCCTCCAATCCGAAATCTTTTTCCAAAAAGTCAAGAATTCGGTTGCGGAAGGGTTCCGCTTCGCGCGACCAATCGATACCGCTTTGCAGATTGGCAACCGGAACGAGCACATACATGCTTTCGCATCCTTGCGGTGCCATGCCGGGATCGGTTCGCGTGGGCACGTGCAGGTACATCGAAAAGTCCTGCGGCAGTATCTTTTTATCGAAAATATCGCGGATCAGCTCCTTATAGCGCGGCGATAAAATGAGCGTGTGGTGTTTGAGCTGCGGATACTGCCGTCTGACGCCGAGGTAGAGGAGAAACGCACTCATACTGTAGTGGATCTTTTTTAGACGTCGCCTCGTCCACTTTTTGCGATAGGCCTCAGGTATGAGGGTGCCGTAGGTGTGGATAAAGTCGGCGTTCGAAATAACAGCGTCGAAACGATGGATTTCATGGTCGACCTGCACCCCGGTTGCCGTACCGTTTTCGACCACGATTCGTTTGACCGGCGATTCGGTGAGAATTTTTCCGCCGAGATCCTCGAAAAGACGACGAAACGCGTCCACCAAAGTGGTCATCCCGCCCTTAGTAAACCAGACACCGCCGACCTTTTCGAGATACGGAATCATTTGATACACGGCCGGCGAGCGAAAAGGGTTGCCGCCGATGAACAACGGATGGAATGAAAAGACGAACCGATGACGAAAGTCTTTAAAAAAACGTGAAGCAAAGTTATAGGAGCTGACAAGGGCGCCGAGGCGTAAAGCACGGGGTGCAAACGACAACATTATTTTCCAATTATCAAAGGGCGTTGCCCCCAACTTTTCCAGAATGACGGCACGATAGAGCTCACGCGATGCCGCCATGAACCGGTCGTATTGAGCCGCATCATCAGGATTGAATGCCGCCATCTGCTGCTTCATTCGGTCGGCGTCGTCGATGTAATCGATATAGGTTTTGTCGTGAAAATAGATACGATAGAATGGATCGAGAGGAATTAACTCGAGATAATCGGAAAGCTTTTTACCGGCAGCGTTAAAAATATCTTCGATTACCGAAGGCGCCGTGATGAGCGATGGGCCCATATCGAAACGATAGCCTTCTTTTTCCAACAAGTAAGCATGCCCCCCGACACGGGCGTTTTTTTCAAAAATCGTGACCTGAAATCCGGCAGCCTGCAAGCGTATTCCAACGGAAAGGCCGCCGAATCCTGCACCTATGACGGCGATTTTTTTCATGTTTCCCACCTCAAAGTTAATGAGTCAGATCTTCAATAAGCAGCTTTGCCGCAATTTTACCGGATTGAACGACCAAAGGCACGCCTCCGCCGGGATGCGACGAACCGCCGGCGAAATAGAGCCCTCTGATTTGACGACTGCGGTTTGGAGGCCGTAAAAATGCCGTATAGCGGCTGTTGGAAGAAATGCCGTAAATGCTGCCGCGGTTGCTGCCGAAACGCTCGTAAAAATCCACAGGCGTCAACACCTTTTCAAATTGGATCTTGTTTGCCAGCGAAAAACCGTGGAGCGCAAGCTTTTGCAGAACTGTACTCCGTAGATGCTCAACGGCCTCATGCCAATTTTGTCCGGCCAAGTACGGTGCATTGACGAGGACGAACCAATTTTCCGCATTCGGAGGGGCATGGTCGGCGTCCGTTTTCGAGGTAATTGCCGCATATACCGTCGGATCTTCCGGCGGAACAAGATCGTCGAATATTTGCTGAAATTCTCGGCGATAATCTTGCGAAAAAAAGATATTATGATGAGCAGCTTCCTTATGAACGCCCCTAACTGCCCACAGAAACACGATGCCGGAGATCGACGGCTCCAATCGGTTGAGTTTGGCGCGATGGCCGTCAAAGCCGTCGATAAGATTATTATAGGCTTGAACGACATCGGTATTACAAAGAACGGCATCGACAGGGATAAAGCCTCTGTCGGTCTGGACGCCTACGATTCGTCCCTTTCGATGTTCGATTTTCCTGCCGGCCGTGTTGAGGAGAATCTCCACGCCAAAGTCGCGCGCAATACGATGTAGAGCGTCCACAAGGCGATACATGCCGCCTTGAATATAATAGCCGCCCAAATTATACTCGACGTGAGGAATGATGTTCAGCGTCGCCGGCGCTTTAAACGGGTCGCTGCCGTTGTAGGTAGGGTAGCGGTCGAACAGTTGCACCAGCCTGCCGTCGTTGAAAAAGCGGCTTACAGCTTGATGAACGGTGCGAAAGGCGTCGAGCTCCCGAAAATGAAGCAGCGTAGAAAGATTTCTCCGGTTCAATAGAGTCCGTAGCTCGTGAATTGGATTAAAAATAAAGGTTTCGGCAGTCAATTCGTAAATACGTCGAGAATAAGCAAGGAATCGCTCTATAGCCTCCACTTGGGAGGGGGAAAAGCGGCGAGTTTCCTCAGCACGCAGCGCCGGCTCGGCATAGGCATCATAGCGGCTGCCGTCCGGAAAGAAATAGCGGCACAGCGGCGCAACAGGAATAAAATTCAGATACTCCTGCCGATCCAAACCGCAGGCGGCGAACAGATCGTCAATGATGAACGGCATGGTCAGGAGCGACGGGCCGGTATCGAAACGATAGCCTCCAAATACGATTTCGCTCATCTTGCCGCCGAGCAGCGGGTTTTTTTCAAACAGAGTGACCTGCAGATTCCGATGTGCCAGCGAGATTGCGCCGGCCAGTCCTGCCAGACCTCCGCCGATCACTGCGATCCTTTTCATAGAAATTTCCTTTGAGCCGTTCGTAGATTGTCACCGTCAACAGGATATGACTCAAGCCGAAGATAAAGTCCTCAACAGGGATGGTAAAGATTCTCGTTCCGAGCATATATTGCGAATTGTAAAGCACAATCGGCCGCGCCGTTAAATAGGTGTTGAAAATCAGCGTCAAAATAAGAACAGCTCCAATTATGACCCAAATTCGCGAATCTTCCCAAATTTTGGTTTTAATTACGGCATTTAGAAAATAAACGGTCGCTGCAGCGATTAAAACCAGACCGGTATATTCGCGGCCTTGGAAAAAAAGCATGATGCCGGCGAGACCCGATATGCCGGCCGGCAATCCCAACCCAAGAGTTAACTTTTTATGCGGCAGGAATTTGATTATAATTTCCCAAATAAAGAGACAGGCAAAAGGTACCGTTACAAAGAACGACCACTCCTCGACGGGCAGTCCCAAGAGACGCGGCCCAAGAATAAAGCGCTTATTAAAGTACCAATGTCTTCCGGTTACGGCAATATCCCAAATGATGAACGGAATGAGCGAAAGAAAAACAGCGATAAACGCTTTAGGCCATTGTTTGAAAAAACGGACCTTATGATCAAAACTATTCAGCAGAGGTCCGATAAAGACAAAAAGGTTAAAGAGCAGATATTCACTGCGCATAGCCCGTCCTTTCGAGCTCGTTCAGCCATTTTTGCACGCCCTCCCGCTCTTTAGGATCGAGCTCCTCAACCTTGAGAATAAAATTAAGGGCATTGCGGACCAATTCCGGCGGCGTATCGATCGTTGCTTCGGGACCGAGCGCAATAATTTTGCGAAAACTTTGCCGTGCCGCCTCACGTCTGTTGAAGAAAAACGGCAGATAATAGCATGTGGTGCCGTGAATAAAGAGGGCTTCCAGGTCATGTTCGGCCTTGGCCAAACCATCATCCATGACGGCCAACCCCTTTTTCGCCCACCTAAGTTTGGCGTGAGGAGAAAAGACGTACTTGGCTTTTACGGCAATTAAAGAACCCAAATAAGTCTGTGCAACCCCCTGCTTTTCTCCGCTTTGCGCAAGCTTTTGAAAAAGGTCGACCGCTTCGCGATGCTTTTCTTCGGATTGAAGGGCAGAATAATAAAGCCGCCGAGCAGAATCCCACAAAGAAACTTCATCGGCAAAAAGATTCGTCAGCGAAAAGATAATAAGCGCAATGTATTTGAAACCCATGAATTCTCGAATTCTTTTTGGGTTTGATGATAAAATCAGGGCAAAGATTCGCTCGTTCCCTTTATTGCTCTGCTCGCTTTGGAAAAAACTTGAACGGCGCGCCGGCGCGCAAAGTCATGATCGACTATCGGTGCCGGATAAGATTGAGTTCCAAATTCAGGGACCCATTGCCGGATGAAATCATCCTGAGGATCGAAGCGTTTTCGCTGCAGCTCGGGATTAAAGATGCGAAAGTAGGGAACTGCGTCGCAGCCGGTGCCGGCAGCCCATTGCCAATTGCCGTTGTTGGAAGCGAGCTCATAATCGAGCAGTTTTTCCGCAAACCACCGTTCTCCGAGCCGCCAATCGATCAACAGATGTTTGACGAGAAAGCTTGCCGTTACCATTCGCAATCGATTATGCATAAAACCGGTTTGGGCCAGTTGCCGCATACCGGCGTCGACAAGCGGATAGCCTGTAGTTCCCTCTTTCCAGCGTTCAAAATCTTCCTCCGCCTGCCGCCAGTGTATAGAGTCGAATTCTATGCGAAAAGCGTGGTCGACCACATGCGGAAAATGGTACAGTATCATCATAAAGAATTCCCGCCAGATCAGCTCATTCAGCCATGTTTCGTTCAGCTCCATCGCCGCGCGCACCAAGCGTCTGATGCTTACGGTGCCGAAACGGAGATGCATCCCCAACTTTGACGTGCCGTCTACAGCCGGATAGTCGCGGTCGAGATGGTACCGACGAATTTTTTCAAAAGGAATCTCTCGAGAGGGGAAAACAATGCCGCTTTGTGAAAAACCTACCATTTCCAGAGTCGGAATCGTCGCTTGCGGAATTTTTGCAAATCGTTCAAAAAAAGGTTCGACGGCATATTCGGATAATGCTGTCGGTTCTGCGGCCAGGCGCTTGATCCAGGCGTTTTTAAAAGGGGTATAAACGGTATAGGGCAGTCCATCGGCTTTGGTGACATGATCAGGGGGAAAAATTGTCTGATCGCAAAAGGAATGAATCTCCACCCCGAATTCCTGCGCCGTTTTGCGGACCTCATCATCTCGGCGCAATGCATAGGGCTCATAATCCCGGTTGAAATAGAGCTTTTTGATGGGAAATTCGCTGAACAGGCTGCGCCAAACCTCATTCGGCCGGCCGATTATGACTTTTAGAGAGCTTCCAAACCGTTTCAATTGCTGATCGATTTCCTGCAGCATCGAGTGGATAAACTCGACGCGCGGATCGCGAGGATTTTTTAGTTCTTTGAGAATGTCGGTATCAAAAATAAAGACGGGAAGAACCGGCAGACCGCTGCTAAGAGCATGGTGCAGCCCGCGATTGTCGTACATCCGCAGATCGCGGCGAAACCAGAAAGCGGCCAAAGGACGAGATTCATCCATACGGCTCATAGATGGGAAGGGAAAATGAATATTATGAACATAAAGCCATTTATTTCTGTCAACAGAACTGCAGATGAGCAAAATTCCCGTTATGCCTTGAGATCATGAGCTCCTCCTGCAAAAATTTTGCATTTTGCAAAATTAGTTGCTACATTTTTGAGAAACAACAAGTTTGTCCAGGAAAAGGAGAAGGCTATTTCATCCGGCAAGAAAACAGGGTCGATAAAACTATTTCGTCCCGAAACGGTGCTGCCGATTAGTTTTGCGACTCTTATTTTGTTGGGCTCTTTGATCTTGTACCTACCGATTTGTTCCGGAGAGGGCCACACCCTGTATGTCGATGCCCTTTTTACAGCCGCCTCCGCAGTTTGCGTGACAGGGCTGACGGTGGTGGATACCGGTTCGCACTGGAGCACCGTCGGTACGGCCGTGATTCTTATGTTGATCCAAATAGGCGGCTTAGGGATCATGACCTTCACCTCATTCTTTGTGCTGCTGGTTACGCGGCGATTGAGCATCATGAACAGAGATTTGATCGGCGCTAATTTCAGTGTCGCTTCGGCAAAAGGCAATGTTCGTAATCTTCTTCTGACCATCGTTTTGGGAACCTTGGCGGTCGAGTTTTTGGGCGCAGCACTGCTGTTCTTACGCTTCAAAGATGCTTATCCTCTCGGCTATTCGATTTATCTGGCGCTGTTCCATTCCGTTTCCGCCTTTTGCAATGCGGGATTCTCTCTGTTCAGCACCAGCCTAACGGCTTTTCAAGGCGATATACTTGTCAATTTTACCGTCATGGGCCTCATCGTGATCGGCGGCATCGGCTTTTGGGTGCTCTATGATTTGCGCAATGTGCCTTACCGCAAGGGAAACTTTCACTCGACAACGCTGCACACGCGGGTCGTTATTTACACTTCGCTGATTTTGATCGGCATCGGGGCGTTATGGTTTGCATTGAACGAATGGAACAACGTGCTTGCCGGACTGCCCCTCAAGAACAGAATTCTGGCCTCCTTGTTTCAGGCCGTAACGCCGCGGACGGCCGGTTTCAACACCATCAATATCGGTGATCTGCGTGACAGCACTTTATTGATGATGATACTGCTGATGGTGATCGGCGCTTCGTCCGGGTCCTGCGGCGGCGGCATCAAAACCTCGACGATGGCGGTCATTTTGGCCATGGTGGTTGCACAAATCAACAACCGAGGTCAAGTGCAGATCTTTAAGCGAGGCATTCCGGATCATATCGTTTCCAAATCCATTGTGATCTTGTTCTTTGCCATCGTTCTCCTGTTCGGCGTTTTGATCGCTTTGCTTATTACCGAAAGGCCCCTGCAGCCTCTGTTTGCCGGGCGCGGTCTTTTCCTCAACCTTCTGTTCGAATCCGCATCCGCTTTCGGAACGGTCGGGTTGTCAACCGGCGTCACCTCTTTCCTGTCATCGACGGGTAAAGTCATCGTCACGGTTTTGATGTACCTGGGAAGAGTCGGTTCCGCAACTTTGGCTGTGGTTGTGGCCGGAGAAAATGTAAAAAGCATTCGGTACGCTGAAGACGACATTCTAGTAGGTTAAAAAGAAAAAGGCTTTTTAGCTATGAAATCGTTCGCAGTCATCGGTTTGAGCAGCTTCGGCTACTATTTGGCTAAATATCTATCTGATCAAGGCTATCACGTTTTGGCGGTAGACAAAAGAGAAGATCGGATCGAGAGAGTCAAGGCATTTGTGGAAAAAGCCATTGTGATCGACGCCACCGACAAGGAGACCCTTTCGACTTTGGGGCTGGAGGATTTGGACGGCGTCTTTGTCAGCTTGGGCGACGAAATGGACGCCAGCATTTTGGTGACACTCTATTTGCGCGAAATGAAAGTCAAGCGCATCGTCGCCAAAGCGCTGACCGAAGATCACGGCAAGATCCTCGATATCATCGGGGCGCATCAAGTGGTTTTTCCTGAGCGGGATGAGGCTTACCGCATCTCGCGCAATCTGCGCAGCGATTATATTCTGGACACCATCGATCTGATGGAGGGATACAGCATCATCGAAATTGCGCCTCCCCAGGAATTTATTGGTCATACCTTGGGCGAGCTGGACCTGCGCAACAAATACGGCGTACAAGTAATTGTCATTAAGGAACTGATACCGGAAAAAATCGTTATGGTCCCTTCGGCAGACCATATGGTCAAAGACACGAGTATTTTGATGATTCTCGGGGATGACGAATCATTGGAAAAAATACGCAAAATGAAGTAGAATAAATTTGTCTGCAGCATGGTTAATAGACCGATGCAGCAGGGAGTTTAAACCATGTCCGTGCATGTGATTCACATTTACCGCGAGCGCTCCGACATCGTCAGCCGACCGGCTTCGGAATCCTTTTTTTTCCACGGCCTACGGGGTTGGGGAGAAGGAAACTGGGAGCCGAATGTCGACATTTACGAAACGACTGACGAAGTTATCATCCGCGCCGAGTTGGCCGGAGTGAGCCGTGAAGATGTACAGATCCGCGTCAAACCGGGCAAGCTGATCATCAGCGGGGAACGGCGGCCGCCGCAAAGCGGAGAAGGGACGCTGTTTCATCAAATCGAGATCAAATGCGGAAGCTTTTCCAAAATTATCCCCATGCCTTCCAATCTGGAGCATAATGAAATCGAAGCCAGGCTGGTAGACGGCATGTTGGAAATTCGCATCTCGAAACGGGAGCAAGTCATCGAGATTCCCATTGAAGTGAAAAGCGTGGACATGGAATAAGATCATCTTTTTAAAAAAGGCGGAGGCATGAGCGAGATGGATTATTACAATGATGCGAACGAAACCGGAGAGGAGCCGAAAGTTCCATCGGAATTGCCGGTGCTGCCTTTGCGGGATACAGTGGCTTTTCCCAACATCGTCACGCCTCTCATTATAGCGCGGGAGAAATCGGTTCGGCTGATCAACGACGTCGTGGCCGGAACGCGGATGCTGGCGTTGGTGGCGCAGAAGAGGGCTGAAGAAGAAAATCCGACGCCCGACAGCATCTATTCCTACGGCATTGCGGCAACGGTGTTGCGCATGCTCAAATTTCCGGACGGCTCTCTTCGCGTGCTGGTTCAGGGTATCTCGCGCTTAAAAGTGCTCAAAATCATCCAGGAAGAACCTTATATGGTCGGGAAGGTTCGCCTGATTCCCGATTCGTATGAGCCTTCGACGGAATTGGAGGCCTTGAAGCGCAATTTGGCCATTCAATTCCAAAAAATCGTCTCTTTGGTGCCGCAGCTGCCGGACGAACTGCAGATTGTGGTCGTCAATACCGATCACCCTGGAAAATTGGCGGATCTGATCGCCTCCAATCTCAATTTGTCCGTCGAGGAAAAGCAGGACATCATCGAAACCATCGACATCAAGCGCCGGCTCGAAAAGCTCACCGTTTATGTAAACCGTGAGCTGGAAGTGCTGGAAATGGGCTCCAAGATCCAAGACCAAGTACAGAGTGAGCTGGGAAAGAATCAGCGCGAATACTTTTTGCGCGAGCAGTTGCGGGCCATCCAAAAAGAGTTGGGGATCGGCGATGAGAAATCGGCCGAGATCGAAGAGCTGCGGCAAAAGTTGAACGAGGCCAAGCTGCCGGAGCAGGCTTACCAGGAGGCGATGCGCGAGCTTGACCGTCTTTCCAAAATGCAGCCTGGAGCGGCGGAATACACGGTTTCCCGCACTTATCTGGACTGGATGCTTGCGCTGCCGTGGTCGATTTCCACGGAAGACAATTTGGATATCGAAACGGCGCAACGCGTCTTGGATGAAGATCACTACGATCTGGAAAAAGTCAAGGAGCGCATCATCGAGTATTTGGCAGTACGCAAACTTAAACAGAACACCAAGGGACCGATTCTCTGTTTTGTCGGGCCACCGGGTGTCGGCAAAACTTCCCTCGGCCGCTCCATTGCACGCGCAATGGGAAGAAAATTCGTGCGCATCTCCTTGGGCGGCGTTCACGATGAAGCAGAAATTCGCGGTCATCGTCGGACTTATATCGGAGCGTTGCCGGGCCGTATTCTGCAAGGACTAAAGACCGCCGGCAGCAACAATCCCATCTTTATGCTCGATGAGGTAGACAAAATCGGCCAGGATTTTCGCGGCGATCCTTCTTCGGCGCTGTTGGAAGTTCTGGATCCCGAGCAGAACTTTGCCTTTTCAGACCATTATTTGGATGTTCCGTTTGATCTTTCCAAGGTGATGTTCATAACCACCGCCAATGTGCTGGATACAATTCCGGCGCCGCTGCGCGACCGAATGGAGGTGCTGGAGCTGCCGGGATACATCGAAGAAGAAAAAGTGCAGATTGCCGTCAAATATTTGATCCCCAAGCAGATTGAGGAAAACGGATTAAAGCGGCGACAAGTGCAGTTCGAAAAAAAGGCGGTTCACAAGATCGTTCAATCCTATACGCGTGAAGCCGGCGTCCGCAATTTGGAGCGGCAGATTGCCACGATTTGCCGCAAGATTGCCAAGCAGGTGGCTGCCGGTTCGGAGCAGAAGAAATTCGTAGTCACAGCGGAGAGTCTGACTGAATACCTTGGCCCCGAAAAGTATTTTTCCGAGGTTAAGGAACGTACCTCGCAGCCCGGCGTTGCAACCGGCTTGGCGTGGACGCCGACCGGCGGCGATGTGCTATTTGTCGAGGCGACTCAGATGGCCGGTTCGAAGGGTTTGATTTTGACCGGTCAGCTGGGCGAGGTGATGAAGGAATCGGCGCAGGCGGCGCTTTCCTATATCCGCTCGCGCGCCCAAGAGTTCGGCATTGATGAGAACTTTTTCGAAAAGCGGGACATTCACATTCACGTTCCCGCCGGCGCCATTCCCAAAGACGGTCCATCTGCCGGCGTAACGATTGCAACAGCATTGATGTCGCTGCTGAAAAATCGGCCGGTGCGAAACGACATAGCCATGACCGGTGAGATCACTTTGCGCGGTAAAGTGTTGCCGGTCGGCGGCATCAAGGAAAAAGTGCTGGCTGCCCGTAGAGCCGGGATCTATAAAGTCATCATACCGGCAAAAAATCAAGATGATTTAAGCGAGATCCCGGAAAAAGTCAAAAAGGGCATGCAGTTTTTTCCGGTAGACACATTGGATCAGGTGTTCGATTTAGCCATACGATCCGCCGGCTCTAAGCAGCGTTCGCGTAAGGAATAAAACCAGCGGCAAAGCTGCGCCGATTTTTTAACGCAGCAGAGCAGCTTCGGCAGCAAAAGGAAGGGCCTTGGACCGTGAAGAGCCGCGCGGCAGAAGAGTCGCCGACTGAAAGAAAAAGAACCCGCTTGGCGTCGGTTGGGCGGATACTGCTTTGTATCCCCATCATCATAGCGCTTTGCCTGCTTATTATTGTCGGCGGCGCGGCTTTATACTTTACGCCGAAGCGTATCGAAGCTATTGTCAAACCTCAAGTAGAACGGCAGACCGGCGGCCGTTTCGATTTCTCGCTCGCCCGCTTCAACCCCCTGCAGGGAATCAACCTGCGCAACATCACCCTCACGCTCGATTCGGCGCAAAACCAACTTCCCATTCGGTTATTTACAGCGCGGGAAATTTTGTTCGAGTACAATTTGAAACACCTGCTGCGGCGGCGATTGATCATCCAAAAGATTCATATCGAGGATCCTGAGCTCCATTTGTCGCTTGCCATGGGCGGGCAGGGGCAACTTGCTGGGGCTCAAAGTGATACAATGGAAACGTCGCTGCCGCTCGACGTGCAGCTCAAGCTGTTGCGGCTGACGAACGCCTCGATCTTGGTAGAAACGAGGGACAGCACAAGCCTGCAGCGAATCTTTGTTCGCGAGATCAATTTGTTCCTCGATGACCTTTCGGCGTTGAAGGGGCAAATCCTGCAGCCGGATCACGATCTCCGCGGCGCTTTATCGATTAGTCTAAACGGCTCGCCGTTCTGCTTTGAGCAATTGAGCGGCGGCGATTCAATGGCTATGTGCGGCCGTTTGGACGCTTCGCTGAAACTGCTCATCTCCCGCCTGGACCGCATCGATCTGCAGGGAACTGTCCGTCTTGACCAAACGACGTTTGATTTAAACGGTGAGCGTCTCTTGGACGGCCGCGGCAAGTCCTTGCCGCTCAGCGTAATGACTCGAATGAGGTTGGATTTTTGCCATCAAAGGTTGGAGATCGATTCGCTGGCTTTTGCAGTGCAGGATGTTTCATGGTTCAGTCTGTCGATGGTAGTGGACAGTCTGCTCGGCATGCCGACTTTAACGGGATACCTGCTTCACGGCGCCGTTCCTTTGCAGCAGTTGGTCGACATTGCATCTCTAATTTTCCCAAAGGGCAACATTCCAGACCTCTTTCTTCACAATCCCAAGGCGGTCGTTGCAATCGACAGCTTGACGTTCAGGGGCAAGTTTGGTGAAGAACAGGCGGCGCTGGACTGGACGGCTTCCTTATCGTTGAAAGATGCCGGAGTGACGGCCGATCGTGGAAATCTTTTCCTCGGAGGCCTGAATCTTACTGCGGTTATGCGGGGTGCCGTGCGAGAACAGACGATTGCGCAGGCTGATTTGCGGGTTTCTGCCGTCTATGATTCTGCTTCAGTCCGACTTCCGGAGTTGACGCCGCTTTATACAGGACCCTTGACTCTTGCTGCAGCCATGTCTATAGGTCGAGACGGCTTTCCTGCCGACCTCGAGGCAAAGTTGACTGTTCGCAATTTGTTGGGGGCAAACGCAGCGGCATCCCTTCGGTTAAGCACCCCTCAGGAACTGTCTCGCGCACACGGAAATGCGGTTATTCGAGTCGATGGTTTTGATTTGTCGCAACTTACCGGCGCTCAATGGGTTGGAAATGTTTCTGCTGAAGCGGGTGTGGACATTCGCTCTCTTGATTCTTTGCGCTTCGAGGCAAAGGTTACCACGGATACGCTGACAGCCATTCAGGAAGGTCAGCTTTATGTTATGGCGCCGATGACGGTCAAATCGGCTGCGCGCGGCGCCTATCATCTCGATGATAACCGCTTGGAGCTCAGAGCATTAGACTTTTCGCTCGATCCTTTCCTCCGCGCCGAGCTGCGAGCGGATTTATCACTTCAAGATTCGTCTGCGGTTTTACATCAATTTTCTGTGGCAATGGACCACGCGGCTCTTTTCGAAAAGCTGCCGAACGCCCTGAATGAACAAATTCCGGGTGCCGGCCTAAGTGGCCGAACATCGTTTGAGGCAGGCGGCCGATTCAAGTTGTCGCCCGATCTGTTGCCGAAAGAATTCGAAGTAAAGGCTGTGCTGCAGTCACGAGCAGATTTATCGCTACCCGCGCAGGGTGTAAAAGTCAAAGACCTTTTTGCCGAAGGCGAGCTCGTTGCGGATTCCCGACGCGGAGGATTCATGCAGTTTGCCGTCGCACTGGACACAACGCGCTTCCTATTGCCGAATCCTCTCTCGTTTCGAGACAATCGCCTGCTGATTCGGCTGTCGATGCCGAATCTCTCCACGATTAGTCTGGATACCGGATACGTTTCGATTCCCGATTTGCACACCTTGGGCGCCGTCAGCGGCCGTATTGAGAATTTAACCACGCATCCTTTTCTCTCGCTCAAGGCCTCGCTGCGTCAATCGGCTGAGGACACGTTGATTTTTGCCCCGGAGGTCTTTTTCAAAGGCATTAATGAAATCGACCTGAATATTCGTGCAGATTCCAGTCATGCGGTTTTGAATGCATCGGTTCGGACCAAGGATCTCAGCGTCTACATGCCGAACGACATTCGCATCGATCGTTTGAATGCCGACCTTGCCTTTTTACAGGAATTTGATTTCGTAAATCCATCGCGTTTGGGGAGGTCTCCTGCAGTTGTGCGCACGCCATCGGACGGACTTGTCGATTACCTTCTCTATCGCAATTATTACCAAAGCTACCCCAATAAAAGCCGCCTCAGCATTAGACGAATTCAGATCGGCTCTTATCAGGTCGAGAATGTGCTGTCGGATATTTTTCTTGGCAACGGTAGGCTCGAAATCCCCTACTTTGCATTGGATGCCTACGGCGGCAATATTGCCGGTCAATTTTCGCTTTCCGCCGGAGAGAAGGATCCTTTGGACGCTTCTTACAAATTGACGGCTCATATTTCTTCCATCAATTCGTCGCTGTTGCTGCCGTCTGCCGCTTCCGAGAAAAGCAATATTACCGCACATGCCGAGTTGCGCGGCCGCGGGTTGGATATTAATAAGGGCATCGATTTGGACGGCTACTTTAATATCTCGGAGATCGAGTCCAAGGTGGCCGATAATCTTTTGCGTTCTCTGGATCCGGAAGGAAAGGATTCGGGAATCCGCAGTACGCGGTTGCTTATCAACCGCGGATTCAAACCCAAGCTTTTTCGCTTTGAGATTCGGCATGGGTTCTGTTATCCGGCAGTTTATTTTCAGCAGCCTTGGTATTTTCCGGTTCGTCTGATCGGCGGCGGCATTGAGCTGAGCCGCATACCGATCGTCACCCTGCTCAAACTCAATCCCAATTTAGCACGGAGTTTCAAATGACAAGAGCTTTTTGCCTTATCGTTTTGTTTAGCCTGTGCGCGGCCTGCAGCATCAAAACGCCGGAAATTACGCTCACTGGTGAAAAGACGGCGCTGGAAAATCAGATCATCGGTTCGTTCGAACAGTTGAACCAACAGGATTATTTGACGACCTCGGTGCGGACGGCATTATCGGATGAGGCGGTGACCGGCAAAACCGAATCAGTGATCCAGGCTCTGCAGAACCAACAGTTCATTCAGGACGAAATTGATGAACTCAAACGTGATAAAGTCATCGGTGAAAACAATTCCGGATATCTGGAAATATTGGGGAACGAAAAATATCAAAAAGATCCGTTGTATCGGAAACAGGTGGATCGATTGGTGGAAGAGGAAAACAACAATCGACGGATAATTTATCAAAAAGCGGCGATGAGTGCGGAGTGGAGCACCTCCACGGCTTCCGCATTGGCAAAGCTTCAACAAGAAAAGGCCGCGCCGGGAACCATGATCCAGCTGGAAAGCGGCGAATGGATCGAAAAACCCAGGCCGAAAAAATGATGCAGCGATTTACTGTTATTTTCATTTTTACCTTTTTGCTGTCAGGGGCTGTTTGGTCTGAACAAACAAACGGAGGTGCAAAGGGTCCGGTGGAAGAGGTCTATCAGGTGACCAGCCATCCGGAAGCCGACTTGGCGCCGCGCGTTTCAACGGACGGGAAATGGCTTGCCTATGTCAATCGGCAGAGCGGCAATTACGATATTTATATTAAAAATTTACAGACGGGAAGAAGCCGCCGTCTGACCGATCACGAAGCGGACGACTATCACCCGGTTTGGGATAAAAAAAATCGTTATCTGATCTTTGTCTCGCAGCGAAGCGACGCCAAAGGCGACCTTTTTCGCCTCAATCTGCGTAATGTACGCGGCGAGTTGATCGCCAAAGGCAAACCGGAACGGCTGACGACCTATATGGGGTTCGACGGCCTGCCGACCATTTCTGAATATGATGAACACATCGCCTGGGTTTCCGATCGGACAGGCCGACCGGAAATCTGGCTGATGACTAAGCGGGGCCAGGCGATTCGTCAATTGACGCACGGCGGAGCAACACATCCGGCCTGGAGTCCCAAACAGTCCTATTTGGCTTTTACCAGTTTTCGTCAAGACGGCAGCAACGGCGATATCTGGCTCATCAATCTCTATGCGCCGCGCGAGTGGATCGAGGTGAGGACGCCGCTGGACAGCCTTGAGCGTCCGATGTGGCCTGTAACACGCGGTGAAGCCGCTGACGGCTTTCCAACTTGGTCCCCTGATGCCAAGACGATTCTTTTTTGCCGAAGTGATCACGACGATAACGGCGACGGGCTGATCACTCCCTCTGATCGCTCGGTAATTTGGGCTGTCGACGTTTCGCATCTGCCGCAGGACCATCCTTCTTCCTTGAATCCTTCTTATCGCCTCTACCGCGAAACGTTCGATGAACGAATCGTTCACCGTGCCTGCCCGATTGTATCGGCTAAATACAATGCCGCGCAGCCTGAATACGGTATGGACGGCCGCATTTATTTTTCGTCCGAAATCAAAGGCAATTTTGACATCTTTTCACTGCCGGACAGCCTGCTGCATGGTCATCCGCCGTCTATCGATGACATGCCTCCGCTGCCTAACGGACTGGCTGCCAAGGATTTGTCGATCTTTATTGATGAGCCGCCGGTGTGGAACGAAAGGCAACGGCGTCAGCTCTATGATCGAATTTATACCCTGCAAAGGATCATGGACAGTCCTCAGGCCGATGCGGAACAAATTGCCGGTGCTGCCTACGAGATCGCCGTATGTTCGCTGCTGTTGGGAGATTCGCTGCGCTGCGTGCGTCATCTCGATTTTATTCTCGCCGATTATCCTGCCTCCGAGGCGGCTCCATTTGCCGAGCTTTTGCGGACCAGGGTTTCCGAGGTACGCAAAGAAAATGAGGCGCAGAAACTGCGACTTTTGGAACAGGAGATCCTTCGCCTTCAGGCCGGCGCTGCACCGAGCCGTCGATTCGCCGCCGAATCAGAGCTGCTCCTTGGTGCTCTTTATGAACGACAAGAAAGATTTGAAGATGCAGAAAAGGCTTATCGGCGGGAAACGGAAAAGGCGCAGGCTTTTCCGGATCTTGTCGGTGAGGCCCTGCTTCGTCTCGGACGTTTGCAAAAAACCGAAGGCAAATACGGTGACGCAATGGCCTCTTTTTTGTCGGCCATGAAAAACGGCGGCAAACCGGAAAAGCATGCCCAAGCACGCAGTGAACTGCTCGAAATGTTCACCCTCGGTGCTGCCGATGATGCAACGCTGCTCTCGCGCTATAAAATGGTGATCCGCCGGTTTTTTGCCCTCGATGTTTTCGTCATTGAGCCGTTTTTGCGAATCGCGGAATTGCATGTGCGAAACGGCAGGCTGCAGGAAGCATTGGATCTCTATGACTTTCTCCAGGCCCAGTTTGCCGATTTGACCGACGAAGCCTTTGACATTCGCTTAGGACGGGCGCAGGTGCTCTATCGGCTGGGAGATTTGCAGCAGGCGGCAACCCTCTTGAGCGAAACGGCCGCACTTTATCGCCAAAATCGGCCCAAATTGGCCAAGCAGGCCGAAACGCAATTGACCGATATGCTCTACCACTCGGCTTTAGACCTGATGACGACTAATCAATACGGTCAAGCGGCCGCAAGGTTGAAAAAGGTGCTGGAAATCGATCCGCATCATTTGCCGGCGCATCAGAGCTACATCGAATGCGCATTTTTGCTCAATCAAATCGATCAGGTGTTGACGGAATATACTGAAGCCGTCCGGAATCATCCCGAAGATAACATTCTTCTCTACGCTCAGGGATTGGCTTATTCCTATAAAGGTGCCTCGATCTATCCGAATGGTTGTGAAACTTGGGTGACCAGTGCGGAGGCTTTGGAGCAATCGAATCAAATTCTCTACAAAGCGCTGGCCTTGGATTACAATCTAATCGATGCCTACCTGCTGTTGAGTTTCAATTCCGAACTATTGGAATCTTTTCAGAATCGGCGACAGCGGGAAGCCAAAAGTTTTGCGCAAAAGGCTTTCGGTACAATCACGGCGCCGTTGGTTTGGCTTTATCACACAGTCACCTTTTACGAAGAAACTAAACCGCCGAGATATTATGAAAGTGCCATTCAGGAGCTCACCCAGGCGATGGCGCTCAACGACGAAGAGCTCTATCCACGGCGCGAGGCGCTTCTGGCGCTCAATATGGCCAACAATTATTACAGCCTGGGCGAATTCGGGTTCCGCAAGGCTTATGAGTACTATCACACTTTTTTAAAGTATGACTCGACTTTTGCCGGTATGCCGCACGAGGCGTTAATCAAAGAACGGATGGGGCACTGTGCCATCTTTGTCAACGATCAGCTGCGGGGACCCAACTACCTCAAGCGGGCTATCGAGTTGTATGGTAAATTGAACAATCAGGAACGTCTTCTGCTTAATCTCAAACGGCTCGCTTTGCTCTATGAGGTCGGGGAAAATCATAGCGAGGCCTTACGGTATTATTCAGCAGCCGCGGAGATGGAAGAACGGCTCGGGCGCTATGACGGTCTGTTGCGCAGCCGGCGCAGCGCCGCTTTGCATTACTATGCTTTGGGACGATATGAGGAAGCGGTTAGGTCTGCTGAGGAGGCTTTGAGCATGCTCGAAAGCGGCCAGGTCCCGCGAAAAAAGAGTAAACCCATTTATCTTCAAATCGGATTGCTCGATCTTTACGCCCCCATTCCTTTCGATCTCCGCAAGGTCGGTGCCAAATCGACCATCGATATTTCGACTGAAGAAGAGGAAGCTTTTCTCTATACGATTCTTGCTAAAGTTTTTATCGAAAATAAAGATTTCGATCGCGCCATCGAATTCTATCAGAAAAAGTTCGACCTTTATGAGCGGCGCCACGATTACGACGCCCAGGCTGTTTTTCAAAACAACATGGGCTATCTCTATTTTCTCAAGGGTGATTATGACAACGCCTGGCGCATGTTCACCAATTCTTATTGGTGGTGCGTGCGCACCAAATACGTTTATGGCCAGCTGCTGAATTTGGAAAATGCAGCGCAAGTGGTCCTTACGATCGCAAATGAAGAAGATCCGAAACGAAAAGTTAATTTTGCCAAATATCATCGCTGGATAATCGGCAAGCTGACCGATCTTTTACGAGTCACCCGAGGCGATGAGGCCTTTTATTCGGCGATTCATGCCCGTTATCGTCTCCTTCTAGCGGATTTACTGATTGTTCCCTATGCCGAATTGCCGAAGAATCTGGAGGCGCGATGGTCGTTTCTTGAAGCGGTCGGCAATGCCGAAAAGCATCTGATGGAAGCGGAGCGGCTCAGCCGACAGTATCGTCTGCCGCGTGAAGAGTGCGCGGCGCTTTATCGACGGGCAGAGTTGCGGCTCCAAACCGGCGACTCGACGGCGGTTTCTTTGTATCTTAGAGCCAAAGAGACGGCGGAGCAGCATCAACTGCGCGATCTTTTGCGACAAATCTATACGGCGCTCGGCAGTGAAAGCATGAGATTATCTGAAAGAACAGATAACTCTTTGGCGGATGCATCCTTTTATTTGCAGGAGGCCGTGCGATTGACCGAACGGGAGGCTCCTTCGAACCTGCTTTTATCGGCTGTGCAGGTGCGGCGTCTCATCGAAGCGCCTTATCGCCGTCTCATTCAGCTGCAGGCGGAACGCGGCGATGCGGAGAATGCGCTGCTGACGGCGGAAAGGATGCGCAGCCAAGTTTTTCGGCAATTGATGCGACGAGACCGTCCGAGTCTCGGGGGAGAAACGGAGCAACGACTTTTTCATAGAGCGGACTCTTTGGCCGAGGAGCTGCGCCGTCAAACTGAGCAGGCGAATCGAACTCGTACGAACGACGCAGTCTTGGCTGAAGAGATCGAAAGGTTGCAGCGTGAATACGAGGCGGCCTTGACTGTCGTTAGGCGCAAAGCGCCGCAGCTTGAGCCGTTTTTACGGCCGGTCAACATTTCGTTGGCTGAACTGCAAAGCAGACTTGAGCCCAAAGAAGGGCTGCTTACAATTCTTTATCTGCAGGATCAGCTGCTGTTTGGTTGGATAACACGCCGAAACATCGAATTGTACCGACCGAATTTAGCTGCTTCAAACTTTCGAAAACTTTTGGTTCGTTTACGGGATGGTTTCGAAGCCGATTCGTTGGACGCGGCCGCGGCGGACAGCATTAAAACGGCCTTTTCCATTTTACCCCTTCAAGGGATCAAACGTTTATACATTCTTCCTGAGCACAAGGATCTGCCTTTTCCTTGGAGTGCATTGTTTCATCTTGTCGATTTTCCAACTGTTGCAGGGGTTATTTCTGATTTATCGGCCTTTTTCCCGCCTGGAAAAACAGATCGCTTACCCTCGTTAACGATCTTGAGTTCCGATTCTCTGCTGCTGCAGGCTCTGCAGAAGCGGGACAGCCTCGTCGTCTCGCCGCTGCCGTCCAAGGCGTCTGACCGCATTGACGCAGCGGTGGTACATTTGCGCGGAAACAGCCTCGCTCAACCGGTCTTTCCGACCAACAGCACGTTTTCCGCAGCTTGGGCGGGGAAGTGGTCGCCGCTCGATTTACTGCGTGGAAAAGCTTCTTTAACCCTGCTCTGCTTGGATATTGATAAGGGAGAGTGGACGGCTGAAGCGCTGAGTGCTTGGGAGCGAGCGGCTTATTTCAATGGAACCCGCCGGCTTTTTGTCTCCTTATGGCCGACAGCCGACAGCAGTCGAACCTTTCTGCAAAGCTGTTTTCGTTATTTGCAAAACAACTTGCCCTCAGCGGCTTTGGACACAACCCAGGAGCAAATGGTCGAAAAAGGTGTTCCGTTGCGTTTTTGGGCGGGATTTCAAATCTACGGCGTCGAATCAGGTTCGACTGCAGAAGCGCCGATGAGCAGCGATGCAGATGAGTGGGTTGCGCGGGGTGATGAGGCGCGGCGGGCACGAAACTGGCGGCATGCTGTGGAATGCTACCTCGAAGCTTTAGAGAGAACGCAAGCAGAGCGGGAAAAGAATGAGTCGATAGCCGAAAGACTCTTGGCAAGCGCCTTGAGCGGCGGTCTGTGGACCGAGGCGGTTGATGTTGTGCGCCGTCGAGCATCTTATTACTCCCAAAAGAACTTGCGCCGTGAACAGGCGGCAATGCAGAGGCTTATGGCGGTCGTTTATCATCAGCAGGGGGCGACGGCCGGCGAGGCGCAGGCGTTAGCCGAATATAGACGGCTTTGCCGCACTTTTTCCATTCCTTACGACGATGCGACGGCTTTTTTCGAAACGGCTCAGCTTTACGCAGACAACGGCGACTATGAGCAGGCCGCGCTTCTTTCCATTAAAGCGGCCGAACGGTACGGCAAACTAAACCGCACGCGAAATCAGATTGAAAGCTTACTGAGGGCCGCAGAATATTTATTCGAAGAGACAGGTTATGTCGATTTGGCGATCGATTTGGCGGAATCGGCTGAACAGCTGAGTAAAAATAACCAGCAAATGGATTTGCAGGCAAGGGCTTTGACTTTTTTAGGGCGCTGCCGCTTTGGAGTTGACGCAAATAAAGCACGACAATCCTTGCAATCGGCTTTAAAGCTTGCTGAGAAAGGGGGATTCAAGCGCCTTGCGGCGGAAATTCGCTTGTCGATGGCGGAGCTGCATCTCAGGACCTTCGAACCCATGGCTGCCGAGCGATTTCTTGTCCAAATCGAGGTCGCCGAGCTGGATCCGGCTCTCAAAATAGCGCACCATCTGCTTATTGCACGACAAGCGAGAGCGGTAGGCGATACTGCGAAAGCTGCAGCTCTTTTGCGCAAAGCTTTTCTCGAGGCGGAATGGTCGGATGATGCGGATTTGGAACAACGGGTAGGCGAAGCTGTTGCCGTTCATGCCGCGTTATCCGGCAAAGCGGCTAAGGCGGCAGAAGAGATGAAACGATCCGTTCGCCTTGAAAGCCGCCCCTTCAACCGTTCGGCAATACGCCGACGTACAGCCTTGGCTTTATTCTTATATCTGGCAGGAAAAACCGAAGAGGCGAAGAGCGAGGCTAAAGAAAATATCGGTGCTTGCGATCGTCCCTATTTATATGATTTTCGCTCTGCCAATAACTGGCTGCTGAGCTGTCTCGAAGAGGATGCGGCGCTTTCCAGGCAATTTGCAGAAGCAGCGGCATCTGCAGCGCAACGCATCGGTCGCTCGGATCTCCTCTTTCGCGCCTATTATCGCTTGGCACAACTAGCGGAAGAAGATGATAGGGCTCATTTCTATTTAGTCGCAGCCGACTCGGCGCTCAGCCTTGCCCCGCCGCAAAGCGAGTACGACGATTATTTCCTAGGGCTGCTGCCGCTGGAGCGACGGTTTTATCAAACCGCGGTCAAACTATGTGTGCGCAGCAATCGGTTGCACGATGCGCTTGTTTTCGCTGATCAGCACCGAAATATCGATTTTATTCACGCCGCAAGGCTGCGGCTTTTTTCCTTCAAGGCTGACGACCGGCAGCAGGCCGAGCACTATTTCCGGATCAAAGAGCGATTATCAAGACTCTACTCAAGCGCAATGTTTCAATGCGACCCGCGTTCCATCTTTGCCGCAAAAGATTCCCTAATCGTGAAACGGCAAATCTCTGCCCTGCAGGACTCTCTGAGGTCGCTTAAAGAAACCTGCCGTTTTCAAGATCCTCAATTGGGTCCGCTGCTTTTCGGGTTGAGCGGCTGCCGTGAGGCAAGCCCGCTCGCCGATGGTCGGCTGCTGATCTCGCTTTACCATGATGATGAAACCCTCTACATTTGGCGGCGCCGCGAGGATCGCCTCGACGTAGACCTGCAGCCCTATGACGCGGTGCAGACAAAGAATGTCCTAAAAACGCTGCAGCAACTAGACCTCAACGCCGATGCCGGAGATTTTACCCGTCTTCTTTATGCAACGGTGTTCGAACCTTGGCAGCAGGACGTCGAACAAGCGCGCAGAATCGTTATCGTTCCCTATTCCCAATGGCACTATGTGCCGTGGGCTATGTTGAATGACAAGAGCGGTACCTTCCTCGGCCTCGAGAAACCAATTTCACTCGCGGCATGGTCGTTCGAAGCGGAAAAAAAGGAATCCTTAACAGCTGCCTGGAATTCAAAACGGCTTATTCTGGTTGGAAAACCACCCTCGTCGCAACAAGATCCCTTTTATAAGCCCCTTGCCCGAGCCTTGGAACGGTATGCTGAAGAGTCAATTGTGCTTTTGCCGGATCGACTCCAGACCGCTTCACTTGGCGGATCGGTACTTGTTGCTGAGAGTTTGGATGAGAATTCACAGGAAGCCTGGCTTTATCAGCCGGAAAGCGAGTCAGGTTATCGCAATATGGCCTGGCCGGATTGGATGCAGCAGAGCGAACCGCCCTATGCCGTCGTTTTTTTGCGGACCCGTAATTCGGAGCCGCAAGAAGGCACCGAAACGGCCGTTGCAGGCGCTGTCGCTTCATATCTCGGCTCCGCGCTGCTTCTGCCCTTGCCGTTAAACGCCGATGCGTTTGCTGCCGCCATTTTGGTCAAGCGTTACGTAAAGATGCTCAGCGAAGGACTTTCCCCTTCGGAAGCCCTCAATTCGGCACAACGAGCCGTTTACGACCGGCTTGATCGTCGTCCGAAAGCTTGGGGCTGTTTTGTTCTCTATGATGTTGGTCGATAAGTTTTTCGTTCATTTAAGGATTTGCCGTGAAACCGAGAGTTATTGGCCTGCTTTTGCTGTTTTTCCGACTTGCGGAGGCCCAAACGCCGCTGCTTCAGATAACCTTTCCGGCTCAAAACGATACGGTAAACGGTAACCGAGTTCGAATTTCCGGATTTACCGAAAGCGGAGCCGTTGTTTCGATCAATGGCAAAAAAGTACCGTTAACACCTCAGGCTTCTTTTGTTGCCCGCGTTGATTTGTCTGAAGGATTGAACACAATTCTCGTCGAAGCACAAAAAAACGGAGCCGTATCCGTTCAGAACCTGTCGGTTTATCGTCCGCCGTCGACCAAGTCCCTGCCTGAAAAGCCCACGGCGATCGACTTGGACGGGTGTGCGCCGCGCCGCGATGTTTGGCTAAGCGTCGGTGATTATCTCGATGTTCAGCTTAAAGGCAGCCCTAACGGTGTTGCCGCCTTTTCGATCGACCGCTATCTCAAGCACCTGCCGATGGTAGAAATCGATACCGCTTTGACTGACGGAATTTTCGGCATATATCGCGGAGCAATCCGTATTAGTTCCGATCTCCCTATTGATAAACCGCTGGCCATCGAGGGCGAGCTGCTGGGAGCCGACGGGCGCAAAAAAAAGCTGGTGATCGGACGCTTGTTCGTGCTTTCGCCGCATGTGCCGCTGATCGGCCGGACCAAGCAAACGGTGACTGTTCACAGCGCTGCGGAGGGGTATGTTCCTTGGTTGCGTCTTCCGGCCGGAATCGATTTGCACATCGTCGGCAAGCGGAATAACCGCTATCAAGTTCGTTTTTCAGCAACGAAGCAAGGTTATATCGAAGAGGATGGAATCGAGTTGTTGCCGGCGGGTACGCCCCTGCCGTCTTTAGCTGTCGGCGCTCCAAACTTGGTTCAGGATAAAAATTGGATCCGGCTGATTTATCCGGCCGACCGGCTGCCGGCCTTTTGGATCGATCAAGATCCTGTCCTTAATCGTCTCGACTTGTATCTCTTCGGAGCTCGGCAGGCTTCGCACTGGGTGACGTTTCCCAACGGAGAAAGCGACCTTGCTGCGCTGGTCTTTGGACAGGAAGACAATGCATTTCGAACTACGGTCGTTTTGCGGACCAAAAGGGTATGGGGATATAAAGCAGAGTATCGCGACGGCGCCGTCGTTTTTTCCATACGCAGGCCGCCGGTAATCAATTCGCAGAATCCGCTGCAGGGGTTGGTGATCGCCGTCGACGCCGGACACGGCGGTCAGGATCGAGGCGCCGTGAGCCCCCTCGGCAGATTGGAAAAAGAGATCAACCTTATGTGGGCCGAAAGCCTTGCCGCCAAACTGAGGAGCAACGGCGCAACCGTGGTCATGACGCGACGGGAAGACATCGAGGTCTCTTTGGCAGAACGCATACGTCTGGCCGAGGAAGCCGAGGCTCATATCTTTCTTTCCCTGCACAACAACAGCGTGCCGGCGACCGGCAATCCGGCTGCCGAGGGCACGAGCGTTTATTTCACCACGCCGCAAAGTCGTGACCTGGCCTGGGCTCTTTATCCTTACCTGGTCAAACTGGGTCTGGCGCCCTTTGGCCGCGTCTATAATGCCTACTATGTAACGCAATCAACGGCGTTTTTGAGTGTGCTCATCGAAGGAGGATTTCTCAGTAACCCAAAAGAGGAACTCAAGCTGGCGGATCCTGTTTTTATCGACAGGTTATCGCAGGCAATTTGTGAGGGATTAGCGGATTTTTTGTCGACTGGAGAAAAATGAGGGTCGATTAGTCCTTTGGACGCGGTTCTCCTAAACGCACTTCCAATGCGGCAATAATGATGTCCGTAATTTGTTCATTGTTCAAGTATTCGACATTGATCACCAGATCATAATTTTGCGGATCGCTGATGTCGGCGTGATAATAGGTGCGAACGAATTCCGCCCGTTGGCGGTCGACGGCCTCTACTTTTTTCAAAGCTTCTTTGAACGGAATTCCCTCCTTTTCGGCGTACCGTCGCGCCCGCTCGTGAAGGTTGCCGATGACGCGTACATGCAGCCCGTTGGCTTTGTCGGTGACAAAATTAGCTCCTCTGCCGATGATGACAGCCTTGCCTTTCCGACTGATGGACAATATGACTTGAACCAAATGCCGGTAATATTTGTCGGAAGAATAGCTTCCTGGGCTAAATAAAAGCTGCGTCAGTTTGGAGGAGTGCTTCCGCTCGTCGAATTCCGAGATTACCTTTTCTCTCAGCTTGGCTTTTTTTGCAATGTGTTCAATGATGTTGCTGCCGTAAAGCTCCCAACCGAGCTTTTGTGCCAAGAGCTGACCGATCGCAAAGCCGCGCGCTCCAAATTGACGAGATATGGTAACGTGGGCCGTCTCCCATTTGCTTGTCTTTTTTCCGGGAGCCTCTTCTTCCAGATGTTTCTCCTCCCAAAGGCGCATTTGAAAATCGGACGGCTCTTCCCATTGAACAGGTTCGTGAGTCACGGGCATGCTCTACCTCACTGGGTGTTGTTGAATCAACCTTTGAAAATCGTAATTCTGACACGCGAAGAGCCCGGTAAAAGAATGGGAATGTTGACACCCGATTGCACTTTGAAGGGATTGGGAAACGGTTCGAGAAGTTCGGGATATTGCCAAAAACCGGGCTCAAAGTGCGACTGATTGTTTTCTCCCGGGCTTCCGCCCTTAATGGCTGTTATGATTTCCTGTTGCTGCCAGTCTTTGATTTCCAACACGACTACATAATCGCCGGGTTCAACGTACTGTTTGTCCTCATTTTTCCCGTCCCAATAAAATACATATTTTCCGCCGTCAATTAAATAATCATCGATCAATAGAATTACTTTTTGCGCCGATACCGGATTTTTGCACGACACCAAAAGGCAAAAAACCGGCCAGATCAGAACGCGTAAGAGTGTTCGGGACGGCTTTATTCCGATGTCTTTGCGAGCCATTTTTCCAACCAGGCAAATACTTCGTTCCACCACAACCGGGCGTTTTGCGGTTTGGTCACAAAATGCGTCTCATCAGGAAAACAAATCAGTTTGGACGGCACGCCGTACCTCTGCAGGGCGGTGAACATTTGCAGGCCCTGCGTCACCGGAACACGAAAGTCGAGTTCTCCATGGATGACCAGCGTCGGCGTTCGAAACTTGTTCAGGTTCGCCGCATAGGTAGAAGGCGACCAGCGCCGGTAAAGATCGGGATTTTCGTATGGGATACCGCCGAACTCCCATTCCGGAAACCACAGCTCATCGGTGGCGCCGTATTTGCTGACGAGATCAAAAACACCCGCATGGCTGACCAAAGCTTTGAAGCGGTCGGTCTGTGTAGCGATCCAATTAATCATGTAGCCGCCGTAGCTTGCTCCCGCCGCGGCAATGCGCTCCTTATCGATAAAGCTGTAACGCTCGACCACATAATCGATGCCCGCCAGAATATCTTGATAAGGCCCGCCGCCCCAATCGCGACTGACGGCGTCGCACCACTCCTGACCGTAGCCTTTGGAACCGCGTATGTTCAAAGCAACCACGACAAAGCCGCGCGATGCAAATAGTGACGTGTTCCAGCGATAGTGAAAATCATCGCCCCACATTCCCTGCGGCCCCCCGTGGATGAGGCAAAGCAGCGGATATTTTCGGGAAGTATCGAAAGCCGGCGGCTTTAGTAGGAAGCCGTGAACCGTCTTGCCGTCAAAAGAAGGATAACTCAGATCTTCCAATGGGGTTAAATCCAATTGATCGAGCAAAGGCTGATTGGTAAAAGTGAGTTGTGTCGGCGATTTGTTGCGCAGATCATAGCCGAAAATTTCCTCCGGCATAACGGCGGATTGGCGTTTGAAGAAGAGGCGGCGACCGTTCGGGCTAATTGTTAAATGACGATTGACGTGATCGCCGATGATTTTCGTGATGCGCCCGGATTTCAATTCCAGGCGATAAATAGATTCGCGGCCGAAATCCTCGGCGGTAAAAAAGAGGGCCGAGTTATCGGGAGACCAAATCACCTGGCCGACCGAGCGATCGAAAGAATCCGTCAGCGATACGCTGCTTCCGGTTCGACGATCATAAAGCATCAGCTCGTACTCGTCGGCTTCGAAGCCTGGGCGCCGCATGGCGCGGTAGGCAAGATAGCGACCGTCGGGAGAAAAGACCGGCTGATTATCGACCGCTGCGTTGGCGGCCGTCAGATTTTGTTGGATGCCGCTTTCCAAATCGAGTAGAAAGACGTCATTGTTGGTGTTGACGGCCGGCTCCGCCGTTGCATTGCCGACAAAGGCGATCGTTTTTCCGTCAGGTGAGAAACAAAAGTCGGGATCACCGCCCAAATCAAGCGGCGGCACGTCCCAATCGCCCGGCGTGAGATCGCGGAGGTTGGCGCCGTCGGCATTGCAGAGGAACAGATGCGATCGTCTGCCGTCGCGCCAATGATTCCAAGGTCGAAACAAGAGGCGGTCGGCAATGTGCGCCTTAACAAGCGATTCCTCTCTCACGCGCTCCATTGCCGCGCTTTCTTCTATATTTGCGGCTTTTGGAAAAATTGAAAGGATCAGCGCCAGATGTTTGCCGTCAGGAGACCAGGCAAAATCCTCAATATCCAAAGGCAGGCGGGTCAACTGCACTGCTTCGCCGCCGGAAAGGGGCAAAAGGAAGATCTGCCGCGAGCAGTTGCGGGAAGAGAGAAAGGCTACCGCGCTGCCGTCCGGTTTCCAATGCGGCGTACTGCTGCCCGCAGCATGAGTGGTAAGCTGACGCGTCTCGCCGGTTGCCGTGTCGAGGAGCCAAAGGTCGGTACGGCCGCTGTTTTTTTCCATGTCGTAAGCGGTCATTTCGTAGACCATTCGGCTGCCGTCCGGGGAAAGTTCGATTCGGCCGATGCGCTTCATTGCCCAAAGGTCTTCAACGGTCATCGGGCGTTTGGCCGGCAGCGAAGCAGCCGAAAGGCTCACGAGCAGGAAAAAAGATATCAGCATGCGCATAGATGCTACCTGTCGATGTTTTTACGAAAATCAGCGATGGCTTTTTCGAGTCCCACGAGAACGGCTCGGGAAACGATCGCCCATCCGACATTGTACTCCTCGATCAGTTCTGCGGCATCGGCCAATTCGCGGGCGATCGGGGCTGTAAGTTTCCGTCCCGCTGAAACGCCCAGTCCCAGCTTTCCGGCCGCTATGGCCGAAGAGCGGAATTGCTCCACGATATCCGCCATGGTGCCCAAATCGTCAATGCCGGAGAAAACAGACGTATCCAACTGCACATAATCGACCTGAAGGCGCGCCGCATTGCGAATGGCCGACGGATCAGGGCGAATGAGCTGCGCAACGACAATGTTGCTGTCGCGCAGCTGTTCCACCAATTCCTGCAAAATCGGCGCCTGTTCTTCAGGACTTTCTTCTCCGGCAGCGTAGCTTTGCGGCAGCAACGTCACCATATCCGGTGCCCAGGAGACGGCTTTGCGCACCATGGTTTCTTCCGCCGGAACGGCGATATTGAGGTGCGTCTGCACCACCTCCTTGAGGAGCCGAACATCGCGGTCGGAGATTTCTCCCGATTCATCGACATAAACGACAATGCCGTCGATACCGGCCGCTTCTGCAGCCACGGCCGCGGTGACCGGATCCGGGTTGCGGCCTTTTTTGATCGCCCGAATACGGGCAATCGGATTGATGCAGAGACATAATCGAGCCATACGCTTTCCTTTCGAGTTTCCTCAATTCACCAACTGCGAGGCCGGTACAATCTGAACTCCCGATGCTTGAATTCTCGGCAACATTTGTTTGAGGACCTGCAGCGTCAAGGGACGGGCGTGGCCGATAACGATCAACCGTTCGCCTTTTTGCGCCTTTTCCGCTGCGGTGCGCAAACGCTCGCGGATTGTTTGTTCTTCCTCTATGGAATCAATAAAAAGGCTGTTGCGGCCGCACGGAACGCCTCCTCGGCGGGCCGTCCGGTAGGCGATGCTTTGCGTCGAGGTGCTGCTGTCAATAAAGTATTTTCCCAGCGCCTTCAGCGTTTCCATGGTCGACTGCATGGTACGCATGTCTGCCGTTGCTTTGGATCCCTGATGGTTATTCATTCCTACAGCCTGCGACACCTCGGCAAAAGCTTTACGGATGCGCAGAGAAATCGTCCCGGGATCGTGGCGAGTAAGCAGAATGTAGCCGTCATCTTTGTAAGGCTCATTGAGCGGCTCCATCGGCAGATGAATGATGACCTCTTTACGATGCAGTTGCGCAGCTTCGGCAACGCGGGAAGTATAGTCAAGCCCGGGCAGAATCGATAGGGTAAGCGGCGCCTCAAAGGCTAAAAAGTCGCGTATGGTCGAGTTGAAAGCGTAGCCGAAATCGTCGATAATAATGGCCAACGCTCCCTCTCCGCTTCGAGCTTCTCCTTTTTTAAAGCGGAAGTGCTTGGCCGCTTTGCCGTTTTTGCCGACGGAAACGATTGTCGTCGTGCCTTGTCTCCGTACCTCGATGATCTCATAGCCTCGGCTTTCGAGCCGATTCCGCAGCTGCGCCATCAGGTCGTACAACGGAAACTGCTGCGGAATGACCGATTCCGACAATGTATCGCCCGAAACGGTTGTCGGCGCCGAGATTCCGTATTCCGTCATCAGCTCGGCAACCACGGCGTCGATGCGCTTAATGTCTTTGCTTCCGAAACGCGGCACGGAAGAAGAAAAGAGCGTCAGGCGCAGCACAAGCAGCACGACTGCGCTTATGCTGAGAATTCGCGCCAGCCGTTTTTCCCCAGCCGTCCAGCCGATGGTCGATATTCGTACTGCAGAGACTGTTCGCCTTGCTCTTTTCATCGATTCACTGCCCGAAACGGGCTTTCAAGAGACTCCAAGTCGGCAAATCGCCGGTCGAATAATCGATCCATTTGGCGATGTACCAAATTTGATCTTCAGATCGAATAAAGTGAAATTCGGCCTGACCGCGGAAAACGTGCGGACAGTTGGGCTCGCTGCACTTGTAGTGAACGGTCAGCTCATAATTCTGCAGCAAGACGACGGAATCTTGATAGACGGTTTCGTTCAGACGTTCAAATGACAACTTTGCAGTCGAGTCCTTCGGCACGTAAGAGAAAAGCTGATTCAGGTAATTCGCCTCTTCTTCTTTACCCCAGCGACTGAATAGAGCGGGATAAACGTTTGCAACTGCCGGGTCCGCAATAAAAGAAAACGATCGTTTTGCCGTCGAGCTGTCCGACAGGCAGCGCAGATAATTGCTCCGATTCTTTTCCGAAACAGCGTTGCGCAGATTGATTAACACGTAGGTCGGCGAGACCGGCTGGATCCAATTGGACTGCGTCTGCTTAGGCGGCTCCGGTTCCCGCGTGGCAAACGGATTGTCGCACCCCGCCATTCCCAATACAATCCACAAAGCGGTCAATTGCAGATGCATTTTAGGGTTAAGCATGATTAAATATATCGGAAACGTTATCCATTTTCAAGGTCTATTTATCGATTCCTTGAAGCGTAAAATCAAATAAAAGCAGATCAACCTGGATAATGATGAACTTGATTTTCTTTGTCAACGAGCCGCTCACCTCAATCGAGTGATCCCTTGACGTAAAAATCGATTTCGTTTACGGCACCTGCTCGGATGCAAAAGAGCATGACGGCCGCCAAAGGCTCCTGCGTTACCTCTGATTTGTGGCTTTCAAGGCGAAAACGTGCGACACCGCAAAGTCCCAAGCTTATCGTCTCTTCGACTTTTAAATGAAAGCGGGTGCAAAGAATTCTTAGATACTGAAGAACTGTCTCACGGCCCACATATCGGCGGCCGACAGGAGCCGGTTCCGGTGTTGATCAAGACGCAGTCCGGCGCGATCCGCTCCGCCGCCTGTTCGAATGCGCCGCGATTCAGCGCATCGAGGAGGGATAAAACGGTTCTGACGGTCGTTTCAACGCGCTGCATGGAAACCGGCGACATGTCCGTCTGACCTCAAGTTACATAACGAAAGAAATTGCAAATCGTGCGGCTGAACGGCCCGCCTCAAAGCTTTAGATCCGGTTCTTATTGATGTTGAGAGTCTTCCGGATCGGCGGTCTCTTTTTCAGGTTTGAGCATATTCAGCACCAAAACCGTTCCGAGTGAGATTGCCATAACTGCCAGAATTGCTCCTGCCACCCATTTTCCGGTTTTGGAAGAATTCTGGATTTTTTTTCGAAGGCTTTTGCCCAACATGTGAAAAACTCCCTATGCGCTTAGTTCGTTTTTGGTTTTACTATAGGCCGTAACAAAAAATGACTCCTTTTTACTCCAAAAAGCGGTGCGACGCAAGTTGCGGCCAATTCACGGTTGACTAAAAATACGACAAAGGATATTGCCTGCAAAACACTCTGGGAGGTATTCAAACCTACGGCGATCCCTATGGCGTCTCCTCCATACAGAAAGGGGCCAAAAGCAAGGTTTAAGGGATCGAGAAATAAAAAGAGAACGACCGCATAGAAGGTATAGAGGCGCCAAAAGTTGGTCTTTATAGTGCAAAGACGTCTGCGCGCAGCAAAAAGACTATAGCCCAACACGACGGTCAAAAGATTTGCGCCTCCGGAAATCAGTGCCCAGCGGCTGCCGAGTCGCTGCTCGACAGGGGTTTTGAATACGACTTCCAATCCGAAGGGACGAACTCGAAAGCCTTCATATTCACCGAACGCTGCGGCGACGAGCGCATGCGCGCCTTCATGAACCGCCGCAAAAGAAAGGACGACGAGCAAAAAAGCGGACCATTTGACCATAAGATTCCTCCGAATATTATCGTTACAAATTTTCTTAAAGCAACGATTTTTACGAAGGAAACCTCGTCAAGATTCTCGACCGATGCGCAAAGGAGCAAGTTTGCCCATTCGGCGCAATGCTAGGAGTCGTTCGATCAGCCGGTCGCGGATTTCTTCCGGTCGAAAGACGTCGGTGTAGCGCCCTGTGATGCCCTCGAAACCGGCGTGGCGGTTTTTTCGCCAAATCACAAGCACGAACCAGGGAAAACGAACCGGCGCCTGCGGCGGAGGATAGAACCATTCTTCGTTGCAGGCTTCCTGGGCGCCAAATGCCGCATGTACAGCATGGACTACATCGGCCATATCGTCGAAAGCCGCATTCCGGCAATCGTACGGCAGTTCATTGCTTTTATTAATGATGATAACGGTGGAAAACGGGCGGCCAAAGTCTGCCGCGGCGACGGCATGCTCGTTTTCGCAGATGATGAGCGAAAGCTTTTCGAGTCGCTGTAGATGTTCCTGAAGGGCGCGGGGGTTCTTTTTATGCAGCTCAAGACAGTGGCGGATCGGTTTGCCCCAGTAGTCGATGCCGGCCGCCTGGCGATGCAAATGAGAAAACGTTGCGCCGGCATCCCGTCTCCAATTGGTAAACACGGCGACAAAACGCACAAATGGATTCTGCCGATAGATGTCCCATGTGGTGCTTTGTGTAAAAGCAAAAAACCGCCGATGCTCCTCGACCGTCATTTCACCTGTGGAAAAGAGATCGGCGTCGGTGAGGGCATTTTTACGGAAATGGAGTTTGGGAATGATCAAGTCGTGCGAACCGCCGAAAAAGGCGTCGGCGGCCGAAAGCTGCATCGAGTCCCCAACGATCTGACGGCGATGCAGCCGATGGTGCAGCAATTCGAGGATATGCTCCCTTCCAAGAGGCGTGGAAAGATAGTTTTCCTTAAGCTCACGGCATTCCGGAGTTAATGTATAGCCGTAATTCTCTCGCCAATACTCAAAGGGAATAATCTCAAAGAGATTGGCTATTCGGCGCATTTCGGCCGGTACGGAAAAAACTTGTTCAGCGGACAGCTTTTTCTCGTAATGCCATTGCCCATTATGCTGTACCAGTCTTTCCTTTTCGGGTGTTGTGTGTCGATAATGAGCCGGGCAAAAGCTGCAATAGTCCTGCGGGTCATGCAATACGATCGGCTTTGCAGGCAAAGCGTCCGTTTGGCCCGGCCGGTGTTTCCTGTTGGGAGTATACCAGCATTCGGTTCCGGAGATCGGATTGCGATAAAGGATGGTGCCGTCTTTGAATGTGGTGATGAGCTGCATTGTTGAATTATAAAGAATTTGTGCGCAAAGACCAAAGCATTTTGCAAAAGCGTAATTGTATGTTTGCAAAATTCTTTCTATTTTGCGGCAGAAAAACGGAAATCGAGGTATGAAAAAGGGAAACAAAGAACTGATCGTCGTCGGCGATCGCATATTGATCGTGCCGGATGTCGGAGAGGAGAGGAGCAATACCGGCCTCTATCTTCCCAAGTGGGCGTTGGAACGCGAGTCGATCCAGGCCGGTCGAATTGTCGAGATCGGCAGCGGGCCGGCCTTGACGCCGCCGGATATAATCGAAGATGAGCCGTGGAAAGAGCCGCCTCCGCCGCCGGAACCGCCCCCTCATCAGGCCAGGGTCGGCGATTATGCACTGTTCCTGCGCAAGGCCGCCATAGAGGTCAAATTCGAGGGTGATCTCTATCTCATTGTCCCTCAGGCTGCACTCCTCCTGCTTGTTCGTGATATTGATGATTTAGAATGAGCCGTAAAGACACCGAACACCCCTCGCAAAAAAGAGCTTTTTGGGAATGGCGCAAAACTCTGGCCGGGAGGCTCGATCCCCGTGGCGCATCGGAATACACGCTGCTAATCGGCTTGTCCGCTTTAATGGGGATTGTTGCCGGTTTGGTTGCCGTGGTTTTTCACAGCGGCATCGACTGGATGACTGAGGTTTTTTTCAGCGAACATATCCTTTCTCACTCTTTGCCCGCATTGGTCATTTTGATACCGGCGGCAGGCATGTTCCTTCAGTGGTTGATGAGGCGTTTGGCGCCCGAAGAGGCAAAAAAGCGCGGCGTCTATGAAGTAATCGAAGCCGTTTCTTTAAGAGATGGTTACATTTCTCCTAAAACGACGTTGTTCCATTTTTTGGCGCCGATCATCTGTATGGGCAGCGGCGGCACAGTTGGGCCCGAGGCGCCGGCAGCGCAGACCGGTGCAGGCGCAGTGTCGGCTGTTTGCCGCCTGCTGGGGCTTTCCAAGGCGCAAATGCGGCTCTTTACTGCGGCCGGCGCAGGAGCGGCTATTGCCGGAGTTTTCAACACGCCGATGGCCGGCGTCTTTTTCTGCATCGAAGTCGTTCTTCTGAATGAGATGCACCCCTCTGCGCTGTCTGCTTTCCTGTTGACTTCGGTAGCGGCCAATGCGGTTTCGCGCGCTTTTTTAGGCGACGCCCCCAAATTTACCTTCGGCGAATTGCACGTTGGACCGCCCCACCATTTGCTTTTTTTTCTTCTGCTCGGCCTCGGCAGCGGTATTATCGCTATTCTTTTCATCAAAGCCAATGACTATTCTGCTCAAACTGTCGAGCGTTTACCCAGGCGGCTGCCGATCATGTTGACGGTGGGGCTGCTTATGGGATTGTCAGGCTATCTGTTCCCGCAACTCTTCGGAATAGGCTACGGCGCCGTCAATGATTTTCTGGCAGGAAAATTATCATTATCGATGAGCGCTTTGCTGCTCGTTCTAAAGTTTCTTTTGGTTACGATGATTTTAGCATCGGGCGGTTTCGGCGGCGTGTTTGCTCCCTCTTTGTTTATGGGGGCGGCATTCGGCAATCTGTTTGCCCGTATTTGCAATCAGATGTTCGGCCTCACGTTACACCCGACGACGTTTACTCTTGTCGGCATGGGGTCCATGCTGGCGGGCGTGAATTCGGTGCCGCTCACCTCCATTTTACTTCTCTTTGAGATGACAAACGATTACCGCTTTATTCTGCCGCTGATGGCGGGGGTGGTCGGCAGTCATGCCGTTACTCATTTTGCGCTGGGCGGATCAATCTATCAATTCAAGTTGCGGCGTAAAGGATTAGATAAGAGCCGAGATCGCGAACACAGCATCCTGCGGAATACGCCGGTGCGCAATCTGCTGCGCGAAAAGCCGCCCTGCGTCGAGGAGACTGCGGCTGTCGCCGAACTGGTCCGTTATTTTGTAGAAAAAGATGTGGAAAGGCTTTATGTTATTCGGCCGGATGGTCAGATTTCCGGTGTGATCACCCTGGCAACGATGCGCTACATATTGGCCGAAAGCGAAAACCTGCAAATCATCATCGCCAAAGATGTTGCCGAGCCTCCACCGCCGTTCATTGATGCGGAAGATACGATCGAGGCCGCCATGCCTGTCTTTGCCAGGGGCTATGAAGAAATCCCCGTCATCGAAAATCGAAATCCTGCCGAGTTTATCGGCGTTCTGCATCATAAAGATGTCATGGCCCTGCTGCACCGAGCTCCCGGCAGTCGCTCCCTCGCCGCCAAACTGATGGAAGACATGGTTCGCCTGCGTGAAGAAAAAATGCTGGAAATCACTCCCGGACTCTTTCTTTACCGCGCGCCGGTGCCTGATGAGTTTATCGGAAAAACGATCGCGGAACTTGCACTGCGGAATACGCTCCGCATTGAATTGATGATGATCGAGCGTCGGCGTTTCGATGACCTTGCGCCGCAGCAGATTTTACCGGAAAAGGATACTGTTTTTCATCGCGGCGATGAAATGATTCTGTATGGGTCGCGTGAAAATATTGAAAATTTCAAGCAAAAATTCGGCGGCTGAATAAGCATGAGATCAGCCAAACGATCCGGCTTTTAAAACTTTTACAGGAGGAGAGAGATGAATCGACGTCGATTCCTTCAGGTTGGCGCCATCGGTTTTGCCGGTATGGGGCTCGCCGGCTGCAGCGCGCGCCTGACGACACCCCTGTTCAAGATTTCTCTTGCCGAATGGTCTCTGCATCGAGCGCTGTTTGCCGGTGAAATCGATCATTTGGATTTCCCGCGCATCGCCAAAGAGCGCTTCGGCATCGATGGTGTTGAATATGTCAATCAGTTCTTTATGGATAAAGCTCAGGATCGCGACTATTTGAGCGAAATGAAGCGCCGCTGCCGCGATCTCGGCGTGACGAGCGTGCTGATTATGTGCGACAATGAAGGACGCCTTGGGGATCCGAATGAAACGGCGCGCCTGCAGGCGGTGGAAAACCATAAAAAATGGGTGGAGGCGGCCAAATTTTTAGGGTGCCGCGGCATTCGCGTCAACGCCTACAGCGAAGGCGATTATAAGGAGCAGCAAAAATTAGTTGCAGATGGTCTGCGTCGGCTGGCGGAATTCGCCGATCCGTTCGGCATCAATATTTTGGTTGAAAACCACGGAGGCTTTTCTTCCAACGGCAAGTGGCTGGCGGAAGTGATGCGCATGACCGCTCATCCGCGCGTCGGCACGCTTCCCGATTTCGGCAATTTTCGTATCAGCGCGGACGAATGGTACGACCGCTACCAAGGCGTGGCCGAACTGATGCCTTTTGCCATGGGCGTCAGCGCCAAATCGTCGGAATTCAACTCGGAAGGTGAGGAGGTACGCAGCGATTTTTTGCGCCTGATGCGGATCGTTGCCCGTTCGGGCTATCGCGGCTGGGTGGGTATCGAATACAGCGGCACTCAGCTGTCCGAGATGGATGGGATCGCGTCGACCAAAAGGCTCCTTGAAAAGGTTCGGCGCCGCCTGACGGCAGAATTCCCCAAGTTCAAAGGATGATGAATCACCGCATCACAGAGAGGTGCTCACTCCCGGACGCGGTCATCCAACAGTCTCTTGAGTTGCGCGCTGCTGCGCGGCGCCCAACCGAATGAGCGCCGCCAAACCTCGGCGCTTTCCATACAGAGGTAAATCGGAACATCGGCCGTATAGCCGCGGATCCAGCGGTACATTTTGGCGAACAGTTCGATGCGCAACGGCTTGAAATAGCGCAGCTTTTTGTCGATGCCGGGGAGCAGCTCGCCCAGGTAAATTCGGGATTGGGGGTGGTTTTTGCGAATCACATCCTCAAACGCTGCAGGATAGCGCAATGCTCCGAGGCTGATCCACGCGATGTTCTGAGGTCGAATGACGCGAAAGATCTGGTCGACTATCTCGCGATAGCCCTCTTCCCATTGGGGATACCAAATCATAGGGTCGAAATGAAATCCCAAACGATAACCGGCCTCTTGAACCTTCCGCGCCGCCTGCAGTCGTTCCTGCGGCGACGCCGAAGTCCCTTCATCGCTTTGATAAACCGCTTCGGCATTCATCGACCAGGAAACGATGGTGCGTCGGTTGTGCCTCAGCCCAAGGAGGTTCTCTACAAAGACGTTCTTGCTTTTCAGCTCCAGAACGGCGTTGCGTCGTTCGGCAAAAAAAGAAACCAGCTCGGGCGCCAGATTGAGGAACGGCTCGAAGGTGAGGCTGTCGCTCAGTTCGCCGGTGCCGACGCGGAAAAAGCTGTTTGAATTGGAAAATTTTTTCTCAAGTTCGGCAAAGAGATCATCCCAATTGCAATAGACGGTAATCAGCGGCGTGTTGAGGTAACCCTGCAGCACGCAGTATGAACAGCCGAGGTCGCAGCCGGCGACGACATCCAGATTGTGGTAGAGGCAGCAGAGGTGATGCTTGGTGCCCGGACAAAGGCGCAGGAAGGGACCGCGCTGTTTGGCGAGCAGGAGAGCACCGCGCAAATCGCGGGTTCGGCCGGCGCCGGACAGAAGCACCTCCGCCTCCGTCGGCTCAACCGGGACATCCGGAAATTGCTGCAGCACTTTTTGGGCAAGCGGCGACCTGCTAACTGCCTCTTCGATAAAGATCATGCGGGGACGAAAAACTTCCGGCATAATCGTTTCCGTCAAATCAACTTTACCAACTCGTCGATTTTCCCTTCGCGATACTGCTCTTCCAGCCAGTCGAGTCTATGGCGGAACTCCCGCGCCGAGCCGAAAGAAAAAACTACCGTCATCTCTTCATCCTGAAAGTAGGGTGCGTGGCTTATCGAGACGCCTTTCGGCGGCCGCATGCGCTTTATCAGCTCTGAAAAAGCTTTTTCCTGTTCGCTGTAGCGGGGGTAGCGCCTCTCCCATAGAATTTGTTTGAGCCGGTCGCTCTTTTGCGAAGGCGTTAGAGGCGCGTCAAGGACCTCGCGGAAAGCCGACAACTCGAGGAGCGCGCAAGGGGAGCTGTCGGCTAAACGCGCGACATCCTGGAGAAGCAAAAGGAACTCACGCTGACGATTTTTACCCAACCGCAAGGTCTGAAAAAGCCGCCATATTGCGTCTCGATCTGCATCCGGCAACTCTGCCAGATCTTTGACGATTTCGAAGGAGAGACGGTCTTCTGCAGCCGCTTGCTGCCAATCCGACGGCAGGTCGGCGATCGGCGCAAAAAGAGCCAAGAGGTTCGGATTGCTGCCGAGGCGCATGAGCGGAAAAAAGCTGCGCCAGATTTCCTCATCCTTGACCTGCATAAGGCGCAGTTTTTTGATCGCCCAAGAGACTTCTGCGGCGTTGAAGGTGCGATGGGCGGCGTTTTCCGCCAGCGCAATGCGGAACCGCTCTGCCGGCGATGCGGGATCGGTTAAAATGCGGGCCTCGGCGCGGCTAAATTCGAGCTCGCGCAGAGCCAGAAAGCGGCGAAAGCCGCACACGATGCGCAGCCCGCCTTGCGGCGACGGTTCGAGGATCAAGGGGCTGAGCAAGCCTGCCAGCCGAATGGAATCCTTGAGCGGCTGCAGCGGGGCAAAGGAAGGCAGACGATAAAGATCGTCGTCGCTTATCTCCTGCAAATCGATTGTGACGGTTTGAGATGTCATTAAAATAAACTCAATTGTTTAACTTTTTTCCGCGGATCAATCCGGCTTTTTTCAGCCGAAACAAGCGATTCGGAAATTGCGCTTAGAAAATGAGAAGGTTCCTGCTGCACCATTTTGCCGTTGAGCAGTCGATTTTTTGCGTGCGTTAAAAAAAGGAAGCGTTTGGCGCGCGTCATACCGACGTAGAGCAGGCGCCTTTCCTCTTCGAGGTCGTTGCGGCCGAGGTGATGGGGAAGAATCCCCTCTTCGCAGGCGGCAATAAAGACGGCGGAAAACTCTAATCCTTTGGCCGCGTGCAGGGTCAGCAAGCGCACGCGGTCGGCGCGGGGATCGAGACGGTCGAGGCTTCGTTGAACCGCCAAGGCGTCGAAAAAGCGCTGCGGCTCGTGCTGAAACGCCGCCGCCCATTTCATTAGGCGGTCTAAAAAGCGAGCCGTCTGTTCGCCTGCCCTATTCTCCGGCAAATATTTCTTTATCAGAGAAAGCAACGTTTCGGCCGATGTATCGGTGGGAAGATCGGCTGCTGCAGCGAGGTAGGAGCGTGCCGCCGTTTCATCGCCAAAGAAATCCCTGGCGGCGGCAAAAACCGCCGCGTCTTCCTTTTTACGGGCAGCGGTCAGCAGCCGGTAAAGCGGCTCGTCGAGCATAAACGCATCGTCGGCATAGTCGTAAGGAATGCCCGATCGGTGAAAAGCTTCAATAAGCGCCGGCGCTGCGGCACGTGAGCGAAAGAGCACGGCAATGTCGCCGAAAGCGAGACGTGCTTCTGTTCGATCGACGCGTCCAGTGTCGAAAGAGAAGAAACCGGTACCTCCGACGAGCTGCTCCACAGTCTGCACGATGTATTCAGCCTCCGCTCGGTCAGTGACTGCATGATGGATGATGACTTTGACCGGGTTTGAGGGGCTTTCAACAGAGACGGTTCGACGCCGGAGCATTTGCTGCGCCGCTGCGGAGATGATCGGCGTCGAACGGTAATTGCGCGAAAGTTTGATGATGCGGGCGTGCGGAAATTCCTCTTGGAAGCGTTCGAATAGTCGAGGTTCGGCGCCGCGAAAGCCGTATATGGCCTGGTCCGGGTCGCCGATGGCGCAAAAATCCCTGGCCGAAAGCGCGAACAGACGGATGAGTTCGTACTGGATGCGGCTCAAGTCCTGGAATTCGTCTACGGCAACGATTGGAAATTGACGCAGCATGGTTCTTCTTACCTCCGGTTTGAAGCGGAGGAGACGCAGAGGCAGGAGAATCAGGTCCTCCAAATCAACGGCGTCAAGTTCAATTAAAAGTTCTTCATAGCGGCGAAAAAGGGTCGTAAAGGCTTCGCCTTCCTTTTCCGACACCTCTTTAGGCAGCGAATCGGGAAGTATGCCGCGACTTTTGTAGAATGCAAGGCGAGGCCAAGGGATAGCCGTTTTTTCTAAGAGCGGTTTCAGAGACTCATGCAGTCCAGGATGTGTTGCCGGCTCAATAATCGAAAAGGAAGGGGTACGTCCGGCAAAGGGTTCTTTCATTCGGCGCAAAATCTCGGCTCCAAAAGCGTGTAGGGTGGAGATGGTCATTCGCTCTGCGCGCGCACGACCGAGAAGATGAGTGAGCCGTTCGCGCATTTCATCTGCGGCACGATTGGTAAAAGTTACAGCCAATACTTCCTCCGGTTCGGCGCTCCCTTCCTCGATGATCGCCGCCAACCGATGAGTGAGGGTGCGGGTTTTGCCGCTGCCGGGACCTGCGATGATGAGCAACGGGCTGCCGCGATGCTCTACCGCCTGCCGCTGCTCCTCATTGAGACCGAATGATTCAGCCGGAGGCTCGTTTACCTGAATTGTTTCGATCTGTTGTTCCGGTTTCCGAACGTCCTGCCTTTGCGGCTTTTCTGCCTTTGGAAGCTCAAAAAGAAGCTGCTGTCGGGCGATCTCTTCTCTTTCTCCGGGCAAAAAAATGCGGACCACACCGTACTCTCCGTCATATCCGGGCTCGGGCATGACTTTACCTTCCCGCATTCTCCTGATGGCCTCGGCAAGGAGGCTTCCGCCTGCGCGCTGAATGTCGGCAAGAGGCCTATCGAGGAGGATTTCGAGCTCGGGGCCCAGTTCGCCGAGCAAATAAAAGTAGCGTTCTTCGATTTTGGCTGCGGTTTTGCCGATGTTGGCGGCTTCCGCCAGCACTTCGGGCAGCGGTATGAGGCTGTAAAAGGGCTGAGCGGTCGGCGGCCGATAACCGACAGGCCGATCCGCCAGCTCGTCGACCCGATAGCTGACCCCTAGCACCAAAGGCTGATTGCAGACAGGGCAGACGCCGCGGTGCGCTTTGGTCTCTTCCGGCGTAAAGCGTACACCGCATTTTCGGTGACCATCCGCGTGATACTTGCCCTCTTCGGGAAAGAACTCGATGGTGCCGCCAAATCGGTTGGACGAACGGTTGCGCAGCGCGTCGAACAGGGCAGAATAACTCAATTCCGTCTCAAAAATATTGGCTTCTCTAGCCAGGTTCGCGGGAGAGTGGGCGTCCGAATTGGAGACGAGAGCATAGCGGTCGAGCTGTGACAGCCGCCAGTTCATCGGCGGATCACTGGACAGTCCGGTTTCCATGGCGAAAATGTGCGGCGTTAGATCGCCGAAACACTCTTCGACCGTATCGAATCCCGATTTGGAGCCGAAAAGAGAAAACCAAGGCGTCCAGATGTGGGCCGGGATAAGCACCGCCTGCGGATCGACTTGAAGAAGAATCTCCAGCAGATCACGGGTATCGAGTCCCAGGATCGGTCTGCCGTCCGAGGTAATGTTGCCGATCTTGGCGAGCTGCTCCTGGAGTTTTTCCGCCGCGGCAATTGACGGTACAAAAATGACGCTGTGCACTTTACGGACGCGGCCGCCCTTTTTGTAAATGGTGCTGATTTCGCCCGAGAGGATAAAGCGGACTGCCCGACGACACGAAGCGGGCACCGCCGGAGACAAGTTTTGCGTAAATTCGCGACGCAAAGCAAAGAGGCCCTCCTCGGCCTCGGCCAGCTTGGTTTTGATCTCTTCCAATCTCCCGGGGTGGGTAATGTCTCCTGTCGCAACGACGGACAAACCTTTGAGTTGCGCCCATTGATGGATGTGCTCCAGGTCCAGCTCTTTGCTGGTGGCGCGGGAGAAAGGCGAATGAATATGCAGATCGGCAAAATAGCGCATGGGGGATTGCGTTCCAGAATTCGGTGGTTAGGATCAACGTTTTGAAAAAGACTATCGCGGCTTTCCGCCGGTCAAAAAAAAGGCGGATTGTATCCGCCTTTTCGATGCGCGTTTCGAAGCGGTAATCAAACCTTGACTTTGTCCCACGTTTCCTTGCTGACAAATTTCGTTAGGCTGCGGCCGTCGCTGGTTTTTCCCTTGAGGGCATAGCGCTGTTTGCCGGGTTCACCGTACGTTACCTTTTCTACGACATCGGCCTGCACCGATTTTCGCAGCTTGACGTCATAAAAGGTTTCTTTCATGAGAAAACCTCCTTTTAATTAGGTGTGCAATCAACAAGCGCCGAACGGCCTAAAACGGCGACACCGATAAACCTGCGGCGAATCGCCAACCGCCGATGCTTTTTTCTTCAAAACCGGTTCGGCCGCCAACTCCTCCTGAGGCGACTTCAGCCTCGAGGTAAATGACGGCTTTTGAAGTCGCAAGATACTCGACCGCTGCTTCCATGTAAAAACCGGAACCCTGTTGTTTACCGGCGGCGCCCGAAGAATTGCCTGCCAGGACAAATCGGTTCCCAGTTTCGTCGATAAAATAGAATGCCGCTCCGAATCCGTAGTAGGAGCCCCAGCGGCCGTCCGGAAGCCTCCGAATGCGCACGCCTGCTTTCAGCCATTTTTCTTTCCATGAGGATTCCATGAAACCCTCAGCAGCGGTTGGATTGTCAGCACGGCGGTAAAAAGAACCGTACTTGGCCGATGCATAAGCTGTTCCGTAGAACCGCACGGCGGCAAAGCCGCCGAATCCGCCTCCCCATCGGCTTTCGTAGACCTGCTCAAAATCTTTATGGGAGATGCGGAAAGCGCCGTAATCTCCGCCAAGGATCAATCGCGGAGGTTCGGCAGGTTTTAACTCTTTGTACCACTGAGCCGAGACGCTGCCTACGAGGCAAAAAACAGCATAAAGAAGACGCTTTACCATAGCCATCCGCGCTTTTGCATAAATATTACCATGCGTCTGAAAGCGCAAAGGGCCGTACAGGTTCCCAATAAATTGGCTGCAGCATCCAACGGATCGAACAATCTGCCTGGAATCCAAATTTGCACCGTTTCATCGATAAGGGCAAAAAAGATCGAAAAAAGTGCTGCCCGTTTAACCGCACGCGGGAGGCCAATTATTTCATATTTGCTAAAGTTCCTTGCGGCCAACCAGGCAAGCAGAAAAAACGCGAGAAAATGAGCGGCTTTGTCCTGCTCATCGAATCCCAGATCGGGCAGCTCAACTTTTGGAGACCAGGTCAAATACAACAAAAGGATAGACCACAGGATCAGCGGCCCTTGCCATTTCATAGCGGCGCCGCGTTTTCTATTTCCATGAGCGCCTGAGGGACGTTTCTCAGCAGATCGCCGGCGATCATGCCCGCTTGGCCGAGCTTCTCGGCGGCCAAATCTCCCGCCAGGCCGTGGATAAAGACGCCGGCTGCGGCGGCATCTTTGGGCGTCAGTCCCTGCGCCAGCAACGAAGCAATCAGTCCGGTCAGCACGTCGCCGGTTCCGGCGGTGGCCATACCGGCGTTACCGGTCGAATTGATGTACACGCTGCCGTCCGGCGCGGCAATGACCGTCGGCCCGCCTTTAAGGACCAGCGTGCATTTCCATTCCTTGGCAAATCGGGCTGCGGTCTCTACCGGTTCGGCCGTTATTTGGTCTGCCGAAAGGCCGGTAAGTCGGGCCAGTTCGCCGGCATGCGGAGTGAGAACCAGTCCGCGGCGATGCGCCGCAAACAGCTGCGTATGGCCGACGCAGGCGTTCAGCCCGTCCGCGTCGAGGACCAACGGCCTGTCGATCTGCAAAAGAAGGCTCTTGATCAGCGCCTGGGTCTCGGGATCGCGGCCCATGCCCGGTCCTACGGCCACGGCATCTTTTGTAGCGGCTTGTTCCAAAAGAAGGGGCAGCGAGGCGGCGGTGAAGCGGCCGACGTCGCCGGTGGGCAGGGTGATGACTTCGGTGAGCTTGGTCTCATAGATGACGTTGAGATCGCTGGGAGTTGCCAGGTATACGAGACCCGCGCCGGCGCGCAGTGCTGTTTCCGCGGTCAACGAGGCGGCGCCGGTAAAACCGCGCGATCCGGCGATGACCAGCACTTGGCCGCACTGCGTTTTATGGGCGTTCGGCGCGCGGCGAGGCAGCAGTTTTCCCACGTCTTCTTTTTCGAGGCGGTATATGCGCGGATCGTGTGCGGCAATCAAAGCCTGAGGCATACAGATGTCGACGATTTCGATGCGGCCGCAATGCTCTCTGCCGGGAGAAAACAGCAGGCCTCGCTTCATTAGCGCCATGGTAGCCGTCAAATCCGCCTTTACGGCTATGCCTTCGACGGCGCCGGAATCGGCATTGACCCCAGTTGGAATGTCGACGGCTACGATCGGCGCGCCCTGCGCCTGCAGGTGCGCGACGGCCTGGGCAATGAGACCGCGCAGGCTGCCGCGAACGCCGGTTCCCAGCAGCGCATCGACGATCAGATCCGGCTTTTCTTTCGGCAGGTCTTCGGCCGACTGCACGATGCAGGGGGTAATGCCGAATTGCACCAGCCGCTCGAAATGAAATCGGGCGTCGGGAGTCAGCTTATCTTTTACTGAGAGCAACAGGACGGCAGGCTCGAAACCACGATTTTTCAGATAGCGGGCAATGACAAATCCGTCGCCGCCGTTGTTGCCGGGTCCGCAGTATATATGAACCGTCCTGAAGCGAAAGCGGTCTAAAATCAAGTCGACGACGCCGCGTCCGGCATTTTCCATCAACAGAATGCCCGAAAGAGCGAACTGTTCGATTGTCAACCGATCCAACTCGGCCATTTGAGCTGCCGTAACGACGACCTTCACTTGGCACCTCCGCAGCTTTCGCAAACCACGACGGCCGCGGCCGTATCTCGTCCATGGCTCATACTCAAATGCAGGCGTAAGCCGGCGAAAAGAATGCTCTTGGGCCCGACGGGCTGAATGAATGGTTTGCCGCTCGCATCGTTCATGACCTGCACATCGCGCCAACCGATTTGCTGCTGCAATGCTTCCGGCAGGCTTTTAAACAGCGCCTCTTTGGCTGCAAAACGCGCGGCAATGGAGTGAACTTTGAGCCTCGGCCGACAACAATAATCAATCTCGGGAGCCGTCAGCACTTTGCGCAGAAACTTTTCGCCCCACCGTTGCACGGTTTTCCGAATACGGTCAATCTCCACCAAATCGATGCCGATGCCCTGCGTCATAAACGTTTCCGCCTTTTATTTCATAAAAGTTACAATCCGCCTCCGTCTTTTGCAACAAGTTTCGCTTGCTTGTTTTACTGTTTCATGTTACTTTTTTATTCATGCGGGAAAACAACAGAAAAGAAACTCGGCAGATTATCGATCGGGCGCTGGCAGGCGATCAAAAAGCTTATGAAGAGATCGTCAATGAATATCACGAACGGATTTATCACTTTATTTATAAAATGGTCAAAGACGGCGCCCAGGCGCAGGATCTTACCCAGGTCACTTTTATCAAAGCGTTTCGCGCTTTAGCTTCATTCAACTCGGAATACGCCTTTTCGACTTGGCTCTATAAAATTGCCGCGAACAACTGCATCGATTATTTCCGTAAAAAAAAGCTCAGAACCTATTCACTCGATACCCCGATTCAAGGCAAGGACGGCGAACTGCAGCGGGACTATGCCGATTTCGAGCAAAATCCGGAAAAAGAATTGATTTCGCGCGAGCGCGATATGCATATCGAAGAGGCGATCAACTCTTTGCCGGAAAAGTATCGGACGGCAATCCTTCTTCGGCATGCCCAGGACAAATCGTATGAAGAGATTGCCGAAGAGTTGTCTCTGCCGCTCGGGACAGTCAAGGTGCGGATTTTTCGCGCCCGCGAAATGCTCAAAAAAAAGCTCAAGGAACAGTTGCGGCCAGGGTAAATTGCCCCAAGTCTCTCGCCAGCTTTTACCTTCCGCCTATCTCCCTCGCCCATAAAGCCTTATGAGATGGTTGGAATTCCCCTGTTTTCAATCTGTGTTTTCGTTGGTGCCTTGAGCAGAGCGCGGCTTCACAACTTGCATAAAAGATTAACGGTAGGGGTCGCGGCGGGAAAAGCGGCCGGTTTTGGACAGCAAAAAAAAATATGGAACCGGAACCATCAGCGGCGTTTTATGACAAGTCGCAAAGGTTCGGTATAGTGTGGTAAAAGAAATGAATTCTGGAATTCGGCTAATGCGCGAGGGCGATCTTTTGCAGGTTAACGCTTTGCTCTCGCGTGCTTTTAGTCAAGGGCGAGCGGACGACGGCTATCTCCATACGGATGTGCCCATGTGCCGGAGTGAATTTTTGCGCATGTATTTAGGGCAAAATCCGGAGGGATGTTTTGTCTATCTTGAAAACGGCAGGCTTTTAGGGGCGGCGTTTACACATGTTTGGGGTAAGCGCGGCTGGTTTGGTCCCTTGGCCGTTGCACCCGAACGGCATCTCATGGGCATCGGCAAACATTTGGTTGCTGCGTGCATCGCACATCTGCAGAAGCGCGGCTGCACCACCATCGGCCTGGAGACCAATCCGCGCAGCAACCGCAATCTCGGTTTTTACGGCAGGCTCTCTTTTCTTCCATCGGTCTTGTGCATCGACATGATCCGACCGGTAAAGACCGAACCCCCTGCAAGCGGAACTCCTCCGCATCAAATTTTTATCTACTCCGAGCTTTCAGAAGCTGATCGCCGCGAATTTCTCAAACATGTTCGCAATCTCATCCTCTGGAGCGACGGCGATGCCGATTATTCCTCGCTGATCGTCAGCGCGGCTCATTACGGCGTCGGCGACGCTCTGCTCTTTTTCCGCGGTTCGACGCCGATTGCCTTTGCCGCACTGCAGACACTTCCGACTTTGGCGGAAGAGCAGAACAGCATTATGCGACTTTTTGCATTTGCCGCGCATCCGCAAATGCCGGACAACTATTTGAGCATTGTGGTTCGCGACCTTCTCGCTTTTGCTCAGCAGCAGAGTTTCGACCGCCTGTTGATCCGGGTGCCAATGCACAGCGGCAGATTGTATCGAATTCTGCTCGAAGGTCAATTTCGGGTCGTAAACGCCGACATTCGCCTTGTCCTGGAAGGCTTTGACGAAAAGCCGAATCGAGGAGTTTTGATCGAACGATGGGTATGACCAAAGGGAAGGCAACCACCGCTTCACTGTTCGACGATCTTCCGCGTCGGGTCATCTCGGCCAGTCGACGTATCGATATGATTGCGGGGGATCCCGACGGCTTGGCCAATATTCTGGCTGAGCGCGTTCCGCCCGATCTGACGCACACTGTGGTACTGTGGACTAAAAATCCCGTTGTGCTGATCAATCATTCTCGTCTGCGCCGGCAACTGCAGCGTTACGATCAGCTTTTTCTGCATTTGACGATTACCGGTCTGGGCGGGACGGACGTTGAGCCAAATGTGCCGCGTCCAGATCGCGTCCTGGCTGAATTGGACCGTCTCATTGAATGGTTTCAATCTCCTTTGCGAATCCGACTGCGTTTTGATCCGATCGTTCATCTGCGCGATGCTTCCGGGCGAACGATTTGCAATCTTGACTTTTTCGACGAACTCGCGCCGATCGCTTCGAGCCGCGGTCTATGCGACATTACGGTGAGTTGGGTCCAGCTCTATCCCAAAGTAAAAAAACGATTGCAGCGTTGCGGTTACGAGGCCGTCGAGGTGCCTTCCGAGCAGAGGCAGGAGGAAGAAAAACGGCTGTGCAGCGTTGCGGAAAGATGGGGTATTACCCTGCACGGATGCTGTGTTGCCGGATGGCCGCGTTCCCGCTGCATCGACGGAGAGCTGCTTACCCAACTACACCCGCGCCGGCTGGCTGCTTCGACGCGCAAAGCAAAGGGTCAGCGTCAGGATTGCGGCTGCACCGAAAGCGTGGATATCGGATGGTACACTCCTTGTGCGCACGGCTGCCTTTACTGTTACGCCAATCCGCGCGTCGAGATCAAAAAGTAAATCGGATGGGGCGACCCGAGAAGCCAAGCTTTTTATTGCAAAAGTGGCGCAAAGTTTCTAAGTTCTTGAGTGAATACAAAACGGAGGAAAAAATGGCAAAACCAATCGAATTGACGGACGCCAATTTCAAAAGTGAAGTGATAGAATCGACGCTTCCGGTTTTGGTGGATTTCTGGGCGATATGGTGCGGCCCCTGCCGCATGGTGGCGCCTGTGGTAGAAGAGATCGCAGCGGAGTACGACGGCAAGCTCAAGGTCGGTAAACTTGATGTCGATAACAATCGCCGAACGGCCATTGATTACGGCATTCACAGCATTCCGACGCTCTTGTTGTTCAAGAACGGTCAAGTCGTGGAAACCATCATCGGGGCGCTCCCCAAAACACAGTTGGTCAATAAAATTTCCAAGCATATCGGTTAATTCCTCGACGGGCGTCGGCGGGAGGTAAGCGCGACGCCCGCTCTAATCGCAAAACAGCCGACCGCAATAATCCTCACAAGGTGCGTACTGCCGGCGGGAATTTCAACTCGATGCTGGAGTTATTTACGCAAAACACAGTCGAAACTCATTACCGTATGGTTGAGTCTCGTATATGGTGAAGGAACAGCACAGAGGTGAAAATGGGGGTTGGTGATCACCTTTACGGCGTCATTCTCGCCGGCGGCATCGGCACGCGCTTCTGGCCGAAAAGTCGAGAAGACAAGCCCAAGCAGTATCTGGCCATGATCAGCGACGAAACGTTGATTCAAAACACCGTGGCTCGGTTGTTGGGGCTGGTGCCGAGCGATCGGCTTTTCGTCGTCAGCACGAAAGCACAGGAGCCTCTGCTCAAAGAGCAGCTTCCGCATCTGCAGGCGGATCATTTCATCTTTGAACCGGTGGGACGCAACACGGCGCCGGCGATCGGTCTGGCGGCAGTTCATTTGCGTCGCCTCGATCCGAATGCGGTCATGCTTGCGGCACCTGCCGATCATCTTATTCAGCGCACCGAATTGTTCTATCAGGCCGTACGCGCAGCACTGCGCGTTATCGAAAAAGAGCCCTCCGCTACGGTCACTTTCGGCATTCCGCCGACTTACCCGGCAACCGGCTATGGATACATAGAAGCCGGACGCATGTTCGAAGAACCATCGGTTTTTCAGGCGGCATCGTTTCGCGAAAAGCCCGATCAAGCCACGGCGGAGCTGTTTCTGCAGAGCGGCACATTTTATTGGAACAGCGGTATTTTCCTCTGGCGGGTCGACCGTTTGATGCAGCTCATCGAAAAGTGGATGCCCGAACTTTATGAAGGGCTACGAGAGATCGACCGGTCGATCGACGAGGGTCGCTATGACAATGTATGTGCGGCCGTGTATCATCGGCTCGTCGGTTGCTCCATCGACTACGGGGTGATGGAAAAAGCCGATTGCATCTATATGGTTAAAGGAGAATTTCTCTGGAACGACCTCGGCAGTTGGGAGGAAGTCTACCGCCTTTCACCCAAGGACGATTCTTCGAATGCGGTTTTCGGCAAACCTCTTTTAAAAGATGTGAGAAACTCGTATATTGATGTGCAATCCCGCACCGTATCGATCATCGGCGTAGAAGACTTGATTGTCATCGAACAGGCAGACGCGCTGCTGATCTGCGGGATGCGGCATTCGCAGGAAGTAAGATGGGTAACAAACGAACTGCATCAGCAAAAGAACCGCAATTCTTTAAAGGAATAAACAATACAGAAGCGCTCAGCCGACTGGAGCATGCGGCCGTACAGGCGGGTATCGAGGTCCGTTATGAAAAAGGTGATTTTCGCAGCGCCGGCTGCCGCCTCGAAGAGAAACGGCTGGTAATTCTGCAAAAGGCGGATAGCGACGCCGCCAAAATCGAAACGTTGCTGCAGGAGTTGGCCGCCCTTGACCTGTCATCCATTGATTTACCCGCCCCCATTTTATCCCGCATCTCTGCAATTCGACAACATGTAGATGAACCTTCCCTCGTAGAAAAGGAGCCATAAATGAGCAGGGTCAATTTGACAAACTATTTTCACTCGTCGCTTTTTATCCCGGAAATGAAAGCGACCACCAAAGATGAAGCTTTGGAAGAACTACTGAATCTGTTCGTTCGGGAAAAGCTGGTAAAAAATAAAAGGCTGGTTTTGGCCATGCTCAAGCAGCGGGAAAAGCTGGGCAGCACCGGTATCGGCAAAGGCGTCGCTATTCCGCACGGCCGAACCACCGCTGCGGGCGACGTGATGATCGCCTTCGGCAAATCCTCAAAAGGCATCCCCTTTGACGCCATCGACCAACAACCGGTGCACCTGCTGTTCATGGTCATCGCTCACCCGCAGGAAAAGAGCAACGAGTATCTGCCGCTGCTCGGGTCGCTCGTCACAACATTAAAAGACGACAGCAAAAGAGAACAGTTGATGCATGTTGCCAATTTTGAAGACCTCTTGGCGGTGTTTCAAGGAGAATGACGATGGTAAATAAAGAGCTGGAAATGATCGTCCATCTGCAGGACCTCGATTTGATGATCGATGAGGCTCATGACGTGGAAAAGCTGGGCTTTGCGATCAGCGGGTGCGAGGAGCTGAAAGCGGCGCGCCAAGAGTTGGCCGCTAAAATCAGCAAACCCCTGCTCTATCGGTACGAACGGCTGCGCGGCAAACTGAAACGAGCCGTTGTTCCGGTTAAAAACGACATCTGCCTCGGTTGTTTTCTTCGTCAACCCACGGCAGTGGGTGCGCAGGGCCGTGAAGGCAACGAGATATTCGTTTGCGAAAACTGCGGACGCATGCTGTATTGGATTGACTAGACACGTCTTTTCCGCGCAGCAAGAAATTTTTGAATTCGCCGAATAAAAAAACAGTTACCCACCCCTTTCCTTGACTATTGGCCGCAGGGGCGTTTAAACGGCTATTTTCATCTCAAAATTGTTTCCCCTCTAACCGTATCTTTCCCGCCTAAACCTTGAAATATTTGGAATAACTCGGATTTTTTAATAATCTTTTTTTCTGTGGAATAATCGCCTATGACTCTCTGTTATGACAACGGTTTAAATAAGACTAAAAAAGTCCGATATAATTATGTTCAAATTAAGCAAAAAAACAGAATATGCCATTTTAGCGCTGCAGTATATGGCCGAACAGAATGAGGGATACATTGGAACAGTGAAGGAGATTGCCGAGGCCAAGTCGGTGCCGCAGCCGTTGTTGGCCAAAATTCTACAGCAGCTGGCCAAAGAGGGATTGATTGACTCTCTCCAGGGAGCATACGGGGGATATATTTTGCACCGGAAGCCCCAGGAAATTACGCTCGGCGAGATCGTCGAAGCGATCGAGGGCCCCATACGGATCGTCGAATGCATCGATGAGCTGCAAAGCTGCGCCCGAGATGTCAATTGCGGTGTCAAAAAGAGTTTCAATCCCCTGCAGCAGGCGGTCTCTGCCTATCTGCAGCGCGTAACGCTGGCGGATGTCGCCGCCATAAATTCATAAAAGGAGATGAAATGAGCGACGATTTGGATCTTTTGGAACATTTTACCCGGCAGGAATACAAATACGGTTTTGTAGCCGATATCGAGAGTGAAAGCTTTCCGAAGGGCTTGAACGAGGAAATTGTTCGCGCCATTTCAAGACGAAAAGGCGAGCCGGACTGGCTGCTGGAATGGCGGCTGAAAGCCTTTCATGCTTGGCAAAAGATGACCGAGCCGCATTGGGCGCATGTCAAATATGATCCCATCGACTACCAGGACATCATTTACTTTGCCGCCCCGAAAAAGGCAAATCCAAAGAGCCTGGACGAGGTCGATCCGGCGATTTTGGAAATGTACAACAAGCTCGGCATTCCCTTGGCGGAACAAGAAAAACTCGCCGGTGTGGCGGTCGACGCGGTGCTCGACAGCGTCTCCGTGGCCACGACCTTTAAGGAAAAATTGGCTGAGCTTGGCATTATTTTCTGCTCCTTTTCGGAGGCGGTGCGGGAGCATCCGGATTTGGTGCGCAATTATCTGGGCAGCGTGGTTCCCCCTAATGACAATTTTTTTGCCGCGCTGAATTCCGCAGTTTTCAGTGACGGTTCGTTCGTCTACGTACCGAAGGGCGTGCGCTGTCCCATGGAGCTTTCGACCTACTTTCGCATAAACGCGCAGTTCACCGGTCAATTCGAGCGCACTTTGATCATTGCCGATGATGGCGCTTACGTCAGCTATTTGGAAGGATGCACTGCGCCGATTCGTGACGAAAACCAGCTGCATGCGGCAGTCGTGGAGCTGATCGCCCTGGACAACGCGGAAATCAAGTATTCGACGGTGCAGAACTGGTATCCGGGCGATAAGGAAGGGCGCGGCGGAATCTATAATTTTGTGACCAAGCGCGGTCTCTGTAAGGGCGTAAATTCCAAAATCAGCTGGACGCAGGTCGAGACCGGTTCAGCCATCACCTGGAAATATCCCAGCTGCATTTTGATGGGCGACAATTCGGTCGGGGAGTTTTATTCGGTGGCGCTGACCAACCATTACCAGCAGGCCGACACGGGCACCAAAATGATTCACATCGGTAAAAATACGCGCAGCACCATTGTTTCCAAGGGCATCTCAGCGGGACACGGACAGAACAGCTATCGCGGCCAGGTAAAGGTGCTGAAAAGCGCTCAGAATGCACGTAATTTTTCCCAATGCGACTCGCTGCTGATCGGCGACAAATGCGGGGCGCACACCTTTCCTTACATCGAGGTCAAGAACAGCTCGGCAACGATCGAGCATGAAGCCACGACTTCCAAGATCGGCGAGGATCAGATCTTTTACCTCAACCAGCGCGGTATTTCGACTGAGAACGCCGTGTCGATGATCGTCAACGGTTTTTGCAGACAGGTATTTGCCGAGCTGCCCATGGAATTTGCCGTTGAGGCGCAAAAGCTGCTTGGTGTAAGCTTGGAAGGCAGCGTCGGTTGATAAATCGCAACGAATCGGCTGTCAAGTTATCTAATGGAAAAAGGAGAACGATTGATGTTGACCATAAGAAATCTGCACGCCTCGGTGGAGGGGCATGAAATCTTGAAAGGAATCGATCTGCAGGTCAATGCGGGGGAAGTGCACGCGATCATGGGACCGAACGGTTCGGGAAAAAGCACTTTGGCGGCAGTGTTGGCCGGACGGGATGGCTACGAAGTGACCGAGGGTACGATCACGTTCGAAGGCCGCAACCTTCTCGAATTGGCGCCGGAAGAGCGGGCCCGCGAAGGCATTTTCCTTGCCTTTCAATATCCGGTCGAGATTCCTGGTGTGAATACAAGTTATTTTCTGCGCACGGCCCTCAATGAAATTCGAAAACATCGCGGATTGCCGCCGGTGGGGGCTATGGAATTTCTCAAGCTGATCCGCGAAAAGCTCGAGCTGGTGCAGATGGATGAAAAGTTCCTCAAGCGCTCGGTAAATGAAGGCTTTTCCGGCGGCGAGAAAAAGCGCAATGAAATTCTGCAGATGGCGGTTTTAGAGCCCAAGCTGGCCATCCTGGACGAAACCGATTCGGGTCTGGACATTGATGCGCTTAAAATCGTTGCCAACGGCGTCAACAGTCTGCGTCGGCCGGACAATGCCGTCATTGTTGTGACGCATTACCAGAGGCTGCTCAATTATATCATTCCAGATTTCGTCCATGTTTTGTACGATGGGCGGATCGTCAAGTCAGGCGACCGCGAACTGGCTCTGCATCTAGAAGATTACGGCTATGATCAGATCAAGGAAGGAGCCGCTGCCGTATGAATGAAAAGCCTGAAATCCTCTGGTACCGACCGCTTATCGATAAGGCAGAAAACGGCGCTTTTCCGGCGGCGCTCAAAGACAGGCTTAATGCGGCCGCCGAGCTGTTTCTCGAAAACGGTTTTCCAACTCTCAAAGACGAAGAGTGGCGTTTTACCGACCCGACTCCTTTCCGCGCCGCGAGTTTCTCTATCGCTGGAGAGACGGCATTGCCCGACCTACCTTTTTTGCAGGCGAGTAACGAGCTGCGAATCGTATTGGTCAACGGTAGAGCGCCAAAGATTCCGGCAGATTTGCCCGAAGGTGTTCGCCTCTTTTCGCTCGCAGAGGCTTTGCGCAGCATACCGAATCGCCTCGAAGCTGAACTGGCCGCAACAGGCGACGGCCGTCGGCACGGATTTGCCGCTCTCAATACGGCGCTGATGAAGGATGTCGTCGTACTTGAAATTGCCGATAATGCCTTGTTGGAGCAGCCGATCGAGCTGCTGTTTTTGACGATCGCTGAAGATGTACCGATCATGACGCTTCCCCGCCTGCTCATTTTGGTCGGTCGCTCGGCGCAGGCAACGCTGATAGAAAGATACGTCTCCATCGGCAGGCAGAGGCATTGGACTAACTCGGTCGGCGAAATCATAGTGGGCGAGAACGCCTCGATTTTTCACATCAGGGTCAATGAAGAAAACCAACAGTCCTTACACACCGGCTTTACTGCCGTACGCCAGGAGCGCTCCGCGGTTTATTCCTCCTATCAGATCACTCTCGGCGGCCGGCTGGTGCGGAACGATCTCACCTCTCGGCTTGAAGGCGAAGGGGCCGAAAGCATCCTGAACGGCCTTTATATTACGGCCGGCGAACAGCTGGTTGACAATCATACGCTCCTCGAGCATGCGGCGCCGCATACCGGCAGCCGTGAGCTTTATAAAGGCATTCTTGCCGAACGATCGCGCGCCGTTTTCTGCGGCAAGATTTACGTACACAAGGCGGCGCAAAAGACCGACGCCGTTCAATCCAACAAAAATCTGCTGCTGACGGATGAGGCGACCATAGACACCCAACCGCAGCTGGAGATCTATGCGGACGACGTGCGCTGCACGCACGGCGGCACAGTGGGACAACTGGATGCAGACGCGCTGTTTTATCTGCAAAGCCGCGGCATTGCCCAGAGCAGCGCCAAACGGCTGTTGACCCAGGCATTTGTCGGCGAGGTCATCGAATCTATGCCGGAACCCGTCAAAGAACGTTTTGCCGTCAAAGCAGGAGAAGTCTTGGCGGCACTGATTTAGAGTAAAGGAGAGCCCGAATGGAACCCAGTTTTTCCGTCGACGATCTCCGCGAAGAGGTCATCGAGACGCTGCGCACCTGCTATGATCCCGAAATACCGGTCAATATTTACGATCTCGGCTTGGTCTACGAAGTAGATGTCGATCAGCAAGGTCGAGTTAAGGTGGTGATGACCCTGACCTCCCCTGCCTGTCCGGTTGCCGAAACGCTGCCCGATGAAGTCCATCGGCGGATCCAGGAAATCGACGAGGTGACGGAGGTGGATGTGGAGGTGGTTTGGGAACCGCCGTGGAATCCGAGTATGATGTCCGAAGCGGCGCGGCTGGAATTGAACTATTTCACATAATTCAGCCAGGCGCATCCGATTTGAGCGCTCGAGCCGGAAAATTTTTTCCAATCAGCCTTCTGTTTTTATAGCGGCATAATACATTAAAATCTTTTGCCTGGTTTTTTCAATCTTCGGCAATTATGTTCTGTACGTAACGACTGCGATCCAAAATATTAAAACTCGTTAAACCCCTTTTGCAAGAGAGGCAGAAAATGAGTACATTCGATGCAGGCCTTTTGGAGGGTCTTCCGGATGCAAGTCTGCGCGGCATTACTGCCGACGGAAGACGAATTGTATTGGTGCGGATCGGCGAGGAGGTTTTTGCGCTGCAGGATCAGTGTACGCACGAAGAGTTTCCGCTTTCGGAAGGGTGGATAGAAGACGGCGCGCTATGCTGCGCCTTTCACGGCGCCAGATTCGATCCGCGTACCGGTGCGGCGCTCTCGTTGCCTGCCTATGAGGCGCTCAAGACCTTCCCGACGGCAATAGTCGACGGCAGAATCATCGTTACTCTCGATTGATAAGGAAAAGGTATGGGAGCGGGCGACTCCCCACAAGCTGTTTTTGACGTTGAAGCGGTTCGACGCGATTTTCCCATTTTCCAACAGCCGGAAAATCGAAACCTGATCTACTTTGACAATCCGGCGACGACGCAACGGCCTGTTCAAGTCTTGGACGCCATTCGTCGGTTTCATGAAGAGTACAATTCAAACACCCACCGCAGCGCCTACAAGTTGGCGGAGAAAGCAACCGCCGGATATGAATGTGCACGGTTGCAGGTGGCGCAGTTTATCGGCGCGCGTCATGCCCACGAGATCATCTTTACGGCCGGAGCCACCCAGTCCCTCAATTTTGTCGCTTACGGCTGGGCGCGTAAATTCCTAAAGGCGGGCGACGAGATTCTGGTTACCGAGTTGGAACATCACAGCAATCTGGTTCCATGGCAGGAAACGGCCAAGCGAACCGGCGCAACGCTCAAGTTTCTGCCGATCGACGGTGAAGGGCGTCTGCAGATCGAAGATTTGGAAACATTGGTAAGCGAAAGGACACGGCTTGCGGCAATTACCCACGCGTCTAATGTGCTCGGCACCCGTGTCGACGTAAAGCGAATCATCGAGGCGGTGCATGCGGTCGGCGGCGTCGTTGTTATCGACGGCGTGCAGTACGTTCCTCACAATCGCGTAAACGTCGAGGAGTTGAACGCCGACTTTTATGCCTTTTCCGGCCACAAAATGCTGGGACCGATGGGCATCGGTATTCTATACGGCAAGGAACAGCTGCTCGAGGCGATGGATCCGGTCATGTTCGGCGGATCGATGATCGACCAGGTTCATCACCATTACTCCACATGGGCCAAACTGCCGTGGAAATTCGAAGCCGGAACCCAAAATATTCCGGGCGTCATCGGCCTGGGGGCAGCCATCGACTTTTTGGAGCAGATCGGCTTGGACAAGATTGAAGCGCATTGTCGGGCGTTGACCGATTACGCGCTGCAAAAACTGCAGGAAATCGAATTGATAAAAATCTACTGTCCTGATACAGAACGAAATCCTGTGATTTCATTTACGGTCCGCAATCTGCATCCCCATGATTTAGCCACATTTTTCGACAGCCGGAACATTGCCGTGCGCTCCGGCCACCACTGCGCCCAGCTGGTAATGAGGAAATTGGGTGTTCCGGCCACTGCCCGCATCGGCTTTTATCTTTACAACACCTTTGCCGAAATCGATCGATTTATCGATGTCGTGGGTCAAGCTTTGGGATATTTTGCGCGATGGATCTAGACGAACTTTATCAGGAAATCATCCTCGAACACTACAAGCAGCCGAAAAATCAAGGCGAACTCCCCGAACCCGACGTAGTGATCGAGGGACACAATCCGTTTTGCGGCGATCAAATCAAGCTGACGATGCGCATGCGCAACGGCGTTGTCGAGGATGTCAAGTTCAGCGGCAGCGGCTGCGCCATCAGCCAGGCGTCGGCATCGGTTATGACCGAGCACATCAAAGGCAAGACGGTGGAAGAGGTGCAAAAGCTCTTTCGCGAATTTACCGGCATGGTCAAGGGAGAAGATCCGCTTCATCCCCATATTCCGGAAACCGACGAGTTGAGCGCTTTTAAAGGGGTTTCCGCCTATCCCACCCGCGTTAAATGTGCTCTTTTGGCGTGGAATGCCCTTAAAGAAGGCATCGAACGAGAGATTAAGGAAAAAAAGTGACCAAAAAACCGGGCTTTCCGAGCTGCAAAGGATGTCGTTAATGAAGCATCGCGATGTGATTCTCAAGACTCTATTCTATTTAGGGCTGCTCTTGCTATTTTTGTTAATGGCCCTCTGTTCCCATAAACCGCCAGCGTTCGATCCGCTCGACTATTTTCCGCTCGCGGAAGGCAATCAGTGGCTCTTTAGCGGCGATCTGCAGGTTTTGACGATCAAAGAGATCAAGCATATAGAGAAATCATTACAGGCGACGGCAGTTTTTTCCGATACTCTTTTGACGCCCCTATGGCGCGAGACCTATCTCCTGAAAGACGGGCAGCTGCAGTGGACTGATTTCGAACCGGCAACGCAAATTTTGCCAAAGGTTACTTTCGAACCTCCGCTCCCTGCGGCGCCGTTTTCCGTCCTTGTCGGCGATGTACGAAAAATAACCGGCGTGGAAATCCGAATCGATTCGACCGGCGCAACAAAGCGCGTACCCATCACTGTCGAGTATCGCATCAACGCGGTCGAGAATGTCGAAACTCCAGTCGGATCCTTTGAGAACTGCATCAAAATGACCTCAGAGTTTCAATACCCATCTGCCGATGATCATCCGCTGTTCGTCGACCGGCATATCTGGTGGTTTGCCAAGTCCGTTGGGCCGGTCAAATACGAATTACCCTCTTCAAGCGGAGAATTGATCGGCTTTAAGCTTCATTAGTACATTTTTCACCGCTCGCCATCTGCTCTATAAATTACAAAGGATTGAATTTTTCCCCGCTCAAACGAATTTCCTATCAAAAGCATTCGACTCGTTAACCCCCTGTGTCCCACTAAAAAGTTATGCGGCAGCAGAGTAAGGGAGAGAAAAATTCAAAAGAGGGTAGCACGGCCAGCCGCAGGGTGGTGTGGGGTTTTACGCGAAACAGGAGATCAGTCTGAGCGGCACTCCACACTGCTGCATAGCCGAGCCACAACGCGTTACGAGTTTTGTAGGCAGAGTTGTAAACAGAATAGGTATGACGGATTTGCTCGAGGTCGACGGCGTTGAGATAAAGGGCCTCTTTTTCTCGACAGTCGATGGTTGCATCCACAGCACCAGCCAGTAAGAAAGAGCCCAGAAGCATAAAGGCGACGCCGCTTTTCCGGCTTCCGGCCAAGAGATGTCCCAATCCTGGTAAGACCATAGACGGAGGCAGTACGCGGCGATAAAAGCCGCTGCTCGATTCGATCAATCGAACTGTGTCGGTGCGAACGACGACGTGCTGCACAGTCTCCGGTCGTACCGCATCTGTAAAAGCCTGTTTGACCTCTTCAAAAAAGCGAACAAGCTTGGGTGAGGTAAAAGTGGGATCGAGCTGATGGTCGATATCGATTTTGAGAATAGCCGCATAAGCGGCAAACGCTTCCTGCGGCTGATTGAGTGAATAATGCGACGCCGCTTTAAGTTCATAGATTTTCACCCGCTGAAAGCCATCGATCGGCGCTGATGAGGAAAGCAGCGAATCGGCCAATTCGATGACGCGATTATAATTAAAATCGCGATAATTCTTTTCGAGTTCTTCGAGAGAAATCTGCTTCGCCGCCAGTGCGGCCGTCAGGAACAGCCAAAGAATCAGTCGTCCGCCGCTCATTTGACACATATGATTTTTCGCGTCAAAATTTGCTCGCCCGCCGTCAGCCGGACAAAATAAATGCCGCTTGGCACGTTTTCAGCGTTCCAAACGATTTCATGCCTGCCGTTGGGTAAGAATTTATTGAGAAGCTGATCGATACGGCTTCCGTCTGAAGCAAAAACGTCGAGCCTGACCTCCGCCGATCTGTCTATTTCGAAAACAATGGTCGTCCGATTGTTGAACGGATTAGGATAAATGTGCAGCAGGGTCCAGCGATCGGCGAATTCGACTCTTTCCTTTACTGAGGAGCTCGATGTAAGGGCGAGCTGCTCCACCTCCTGAACTACTTGGAATCCATTGTTGCCTCCGAATAAATAAATAGATCCGTCAAGATAGACGGCAGTCGCTTCGCGGCGCGGTATGTTTATTTCCGCCTGTGCTTCGGACATAGAAATGCGATTCGGAGTTCGATGAAATACAAGCACGGAACGAGATGCCCGTAGTTTTTCGTTATAGCCGCCGATCAGATAGACGGTATCGCTCGGCGTTTTAACGGAGGCAAAACCGGCGAGCGGTCGAATCAGATCTGGATGAATACGCTCAAAGCGCCAAGTGGCCAAGTCGAGCTCGTATATGCGGCTTGAAACGCCCAATCGGATGCCGCCGAACAAAACCACTTTTCCATTCAACAACACGGCGCGCTGGTCGTACTGCAGTTGTCCCGGAAAATCGTCCAAAATGCGTACGATGCGGTTTTCCTTCAAATCAAAGACCATCAAGTAGGGAGGCGCAACCGGGCCGGTCGGCGAGTAATAGCCGCCGAGAATCAGCAGCAAGTCATTATAAAGCACTCCGGCAGCGCCGATGCGCAGCAGCTGCTCGGGAGCCTGCAGGAATTGGGATTTGCCGTCTTTTAATGAAAACAGCTCCACGCCGGCTATCTTTTCCCGGCCGATTTTATCGCTTCGCCCGCCGACAAGTAGTACATGGTCATTCCACAGTTGGGCAACAAATTGGCCGCGTGCCTCCAGCATGCGGCCGAAAATCGACCACCGTTGACCCGCAGGCGCCTTCGGATCGAAACATTGCACCAAATCCGTCGGTGCCCGCAACGAATCGGAAAAACCGCCGAAAAGGTAAATTTTGTTCTCATAGCTTACTGCCTCGGCGCCGACCACGGGCACGGGCATGTTGTCCGGTAAAACGGTCCATTGGCTTTGCGGCCACACGGCTGCCGCGGGCAGAAAGCAAAACAACAATATTCGAACTTTGGACATCTCTTTGAACTTTTTCATCGCTTTTTCATTTGCAACAAGCGTACCTTTTAGGGTTAAGGGGCGCTTTTGCGGTTTTGCTCATCGAATGCAAAGTGGACGTACAACGTTTCGCCGCAGGCTGCAATGATCCGCTCTTCATGGCGCCCAAATTGCGGATTTTCAATACGTAACCAATGCTCCCCAGCTGGGATGATGATCAGGTCTTTAAAAGGGGTAACGCCGATAAATTGATTATCGAGATAGACTTCTCCCCATGGATAGACCTGACATTGCAGTCGGGCGACCAGCGTATCCAGATTTACGGCAACGGTCTGCATTTTTCGCGGGGAGATGCGAACAGTTTGCGTAAAAGTCGGATAATTCGGGTGTTTTAATTCGAGTAGATGCTCGCCGGTTGGAAGCACTAGAGCTTCCGATAACGGTGTGGTGTCGATCAAACGTCCGTCCAGCCAAACTTCCGCCCACGGTAGACAGCGGATCATCAGGCTGCCCGAAGCGCTTTCTACGGCTTTTTGCTCCCGCACCTTTTGTCTTTCTGGTTCGGCCTCTTCGACGCGTTGAATTTGCGGCGGCTGGAGCGAATCGCCTTGATCCGAATCCGCGGCCGCAGCAGGCAACGGCTTTGATTCATTCAGGGAGGGCGATCGGGAACTGAAGAGCAGAACGGCGATCCCTGCCGCGGCGGCAGCGATTATCGGGATCAGGATTGGGATTCGGCGACGCTTTTTAGGCGCTTCCACGGTGTTGCCGAGAAGCCGCAAAAGCGTTTCGGCAGAATCGAGCCGTTCGGACGGGTTTTTTGCCAAGAGTTTGGAAAGGATCGGCGATATTTCCGGCGGAGCCTGTGAGCAATCGACAGAGAGGGAAAGAATGCGGTTGAGCGTCGTGCCGATGTCCTCCCCGAGAAACGGGTTGGCGCCGATAAACAGCTCGCAGACGATAATGCCGAGAGAAAACAGATCGCTTTGCGGTGTAAGCGGTCGGCCGAGAATTTGTTCGGGCGACATGTATCCCGGCGTGCCTACGATCGATGAGGGATGGGTAAGAGTAGGTTCGCCGGAGATGACCGCCAGGCCGAAATCGGCGATTTTGACCTGCAGATTGTCATTGACGAGAATGTTTTCCGGCTTGAGGTCGCGGTGAATGATGCCGAAGCGATGCGCGGCGGCCAAGCCGGCCGCCAGCTGTTTCAGGATATGCAGTTTTTCTGCAGAGGTAAGCGGCCGCCCGCTCATCAGTTGACGCAGGTTGCAGCTTTCGAAATATTCGAACGAGATGTAGAACTGATCTCCCTGGCTGCCGAAATCGAGAACCCGAATTACATTCGGGTGTTCGAGCTTGGCGAGAGATCGTGCTTCGCGCTGAAATCGTTCCAAGGCGGCCGCATCGGCATGGCGGCGATCGAGGGTTTTCAGTAAAATGCGCTTGCCCAAATAGCGGTGATGCGCAGCATAAACGCCCATCGCCTGGTCTTTTTTCAGGCACTCGAGGAGTTCGAATTTTTCGAACAATACCTCACTCATCATGAGCCTGTTCGGCTTGTTCCATCTCTTTCAGTTTAAGTTGAATCCAACGCACGGAAACTCCCAGGCTTTTTGCAGCTTGAGTGCGATTGTTGTTGCAGGCTTTTAAGCGCTGCATCAATATTTTTGTTTCGATTTCTTTGAGCGTTCCCGTTAATGCGACGTCTTCGGAGGCTTCATCGAGAAGAATATGCTCGGGGCCTATTTTTTCGCCGTCGCAGAGAATGACGGCGCGATGCAGCACATTAACAAGCTGACGAATGTTGCCGGGCCAGGAGTAGTTCATTAATTTTCGCATGCTTTCGGGGGTCGGGGTTGCCGTGCAGCCGAGTTTGGTCAAATGGCGGTGAACCAGCAGGGGGATGTCTTCGCGTCGCTCTCGCAACGGCGGCAGAACGATGGGAAAGACGTTCAGCCGATAATAGAGGTCTTCGCGAAAGCGGCCGTTTTTGACGAGCTCTTTGAGGTCGCGATTGGTGGCGGCGATGATGCGCACGTCTATTTTGCGCACCTGCGTTTCGCCGAGACGAATGATCTCCTGATTTTCCAGCACGCGCAGGAGCTTGGTCTGAGTGCTCAAGGGCAGGTCGCCGATTTCGTCCAGGAAAAAAGTGCCGCCGGAAGCGACCTCGAAAAGGCCCTTTTTATCGCTCACGGCGCCGGTAAAGGCGCCCTTTTTAAAGCCGAACAATTCGCCTTCCAAAAGGGCTTCCGGGATTGAGCCGCAAAATTGAGCGATGAACGTCCCTTTGCAGCGGTTGCTGAGTTGATGTATGGCCCGAGCGGCCAGCTCTTTGCCGGTGCCGCTCTCGCCGAGGAGGAGTACCGTCGCATCCGTTTTGGCTACTCGACGGATGAGCTCGGCAACGCGCCGCATCGCGGGGCTTTCGCCGATCATTTCCGGCAACTCCTCCTGCGCTTCGATGCGTTGCCGCAGCAGCCTGTTCTCATCGCGCAGAGCCTCCAGCTCGATGATGCGGTCCAGGTGCGGCGAAATCAGATGCGAAAAAAGTTCCAGGAACTTGAGGTTTTCCTCGGTAAAGCGGGTTCGATTGCTGCGGCTGTCGGCAAGAATGACCCCCCAGACTTTGCCATGATGAAAGAGCGGCACGCCGACTATGGATTGAATTCTGTGAATTTGAATACTTTGAAATTGGGAAACCGTCGCATCAGCCTGAACGTCATGATACAGCTTCGGCTTTCCGCCGGAGGCCACCTGCCGTAGAATTCCAAGCGAAAACTGGGAGAGATCGTCGATGCTTTTTTTGTCCATATTGCGGGCGGTGACGATCGTAAAATCGTCATCGACACAACGTGCGAACAAGCCGCGTTCGGCGCCCAAAACTTCGATGACCCAATCCAGCGCCTGGGCAATCAGATGCTCTTGAAGTTCGACGCCGTGAAACAAACGGCTGATGCGCAAGAGCGTTTCGAGTTGATCCTGGCGCAGATCGAGTGTTTGAAAATCGTTCTGTTTCATGGCATCTCTGCTATACTAAAAGATCCGGGTTTGGAGCGGGCGCTGTTGCCGAATTCATCGATGCACCAAACCATCCATACATACTCTCCCGGCGGTAAGGCGGCGCTGACGGTATGCGCAAGCGAATCGGAAGAGATGCCTTTTCTGCTGTATTTCAGTTGAGGAATAAAGTCGCTATTGGTGTAAATCTCTACGGAAAAGGAAAAGGAAAATCCGGGTGTAAAGGGCAGCCAGCGCAAAGGGAACGGCGGATACACTATCTCGCCGTTGATGGGGGATGTAAGCTCTATTTCGTCGAGAATGACGCGTTCCACACGTTCGACGCCCAATAGATGATTATCTCCCTCCTGATCGACGACGTAAAGCTGAAAATCGTGTCCCACGCACTGCGCCAGCGAATTCAAACCGAGCTCGCTCAAAGAAAAACTTTTGCGAAAAATTTTTGCAGAAAAATCATAAGGAAGTTCGGCACGAAAGGAATTGAGAGATGAGGCAATGTACACAGAATCAATGTCGTTTTCTGCATCAATGACTTTGGCCTCGACTTCAAGGTGAAAAAGACGGCGGGAACCGTAATAATTTTCGACCACACTGTAAACCTTGAAACCGTATAAAATCGGCAAGGCATTTAAAAAAACATCCTGAGTGATGGATTCTCGGCCGTTAAAGTCGATTTTCTGGTATATCGTTTTATAGCCTTTTTTTTCAAAAATAAGATTGCCGACTCCGGCTGTCGACCTATTAAAGTGGTAGCGGCCGCCGTCATCGGTAAAGGTATAGATGTTTGCCGGCTGCCAAGTGACCTTGACGCCTGCAATCGGTCGCGGCGGCGACTTGAGCGTCAATACTTTGCCGCTGATCGTGGGCAGCGGCTGCAAAAAAATGTCAATTTCCTGCGCAAGTCCTTTGCTCCAATCGATGAAAACCGAATCTTCGAAAAAGTTTTCTTTGGAAATGAATAACATGCCGTTCTGCGGCAGCAGGTGGGCAAAACTAAATTGGCCGGATGAATCGCTGACGGTCATACGATTTTGCGCCGGCAGAAAAATTTTTGCCCCGCGTATTACCTGCATGGGATCGGCGGCGGATCTAATTCGGCCGCTGAGCGAAGCCCAATCAAAATGGGGATTCAACGGATCAAACGGATTGCGGTGCGGAGCTTCGCATACGCAAAACAGGGTTGTCGAGGCTATGGTAAGGTAAAGAAATATTTGCAGCTGATTTTTCATAACCGGAGGAGTTGGTTCCACCTTTTTAACGTAAGTAAATCATTGCATTTTTCAAATACAAAAGAAAAAATTCTTGGGAAATGACTAGAATCTTTATTCTTGAGTTTATCGGTGCAATTCAATATTTTGTTTTACTAAAATTTGGAACCGTATCGGGGATAGAATGACACAACTAAAGAATTTGATGGTTTCAGTTTCCGGGATTCGCGGCATTGTCGGTGACGGCCTGACGCCCGAGGCTGCACTGCAGCTTGCGCAGGCTTATGGAAGCGAATTCGGGCCGGGAAAGATCGTGTTGGCGCGCGATTCGCGGGTTACCGGGCCGATGCTCAAACATGCCGTCATCGCCGGATTAATGGCCGTCGGCTGCGATGTCGTTGATCTCGACCTGGCTGCAACCCCTACCGCCGAACTGATCACCGAACGACCCGAGCACGCCGGTGGTATCATCATTACCGCCAGCCATAATCCCAAAGAGTGGAACGCGCTCAAGCTGTTGGCGCCTGACGGCCTGTTTCTTCGACCGGATCAAGGGCAAAAGGTCATCGACCGCGTCTATAAGAGCAATTTCAGCTTTGTTCCCTGGAATCGAATCGGACGGTACTATACTTACAACGATGCGGCCGGCGAGCATGTCTCTCGGATTCTTGAGCTGCCGATTATCGATGCGGAACGAATACGAGGCAAAAAGTTCAAAGTGGTTGTCGATTGCTGCAACGGCGCCGGGGAAGCCGTGCTGCCCAAGCTGTTCGAGGCATTCGGATGCAGCGTGACTTGGTTGAATCGCGAAGCCAACGGACTGTTTCCGCGCAATCCGGAGCCGGTGCCGGAAAATCTGACCGAGCTGTCGGAGGCGGTACGGCGGTCGCGCGCCGATTTCGGCCTGGCTGTGGATCCAGACGTCGATCGTCTCGCCTTGGTCGATGAAAAAGGTATCCCATTGGGTGAGGAATACACACTGGTGTTGGCCGTGCGATTTGTATTGAGCAAAACGCCCGGCGATGTGGTGGTCAACGCCTCTACGACGCGCGCCATAGACGACGTCGCGGCGCCCTACGGCCGTGTGCACCGCACACCGGTCGGGGAAATTCATGTTGCCGTCAAAGCGCAGCAAATCGGCGCCGTGATGGCCGGCGAGGGGAACGGCGGAGTAATGTACCCCGAGTTACACATCGGCCGCGACGCCCCCATGGGCATCGCCCTGATTCTGCAGTATCTTGCCGAAAGCGGCAAGCGGCTGTCTGAGCTAAAGGCCGAAGTGCCGCATTATGTCATGATCAAGGACAAGATCGAGCTGGGATTCGGCGTCGATGCCAAGGCGGTCGTCGAACGCCTGAAGGAGCAGCTGGCAAATGAAAATCTCAACACCATCGACGGCCTTAAGGTAATCTATCAAGATTCGTGGGTGCATATTAGAGCTTCCAACACCGAGCCGATCATCCGCATTATTGCCGAAGCGCCGACGCAGGAAAAAACGGTTGAACTAATAGAACATTATAAAGCTGCCGTCGTTCAATTGACAAACTGAACGCTGTTACTGAAAAGCGAGGGTCTATGTCGCAGCTCTATTTCGAAAGAATCATACGCGAAGCAACGGAGCGACTTGAAACAACGCCGTTGCAGCCGGTTGTCGACGTCCAATCGCTTACTGCCGAGGGCTTGGCGGCGCTCATCGATCACACACTGCTCAAGCCGGAAGCAACCCTGGAGCAAATTCTCAAGCTTTGTGAAGAGGCAACGGAACATCGTTTTGCCTCGGTCTGCGTCAATCCTGCTTGGGCGCCTGTGTGCTTGGATCAATTGGCCAACACCGGCGTCGCCGTCTGTTCGGTAGTGGGCTTTCCGCTGGGTGCTTCGACAATGGAAAACAAGGTGATCGAGGCGGAAGAGCTCGTATCCATGGGGGTCAAAGAGATCGACATGGTCATGAACATCGGCAAGCTTAAAGACAAGCAGTATGTATACGTTTTTGAAGAGATCCAGCAGGTTGCCGATATCTGTCGGCGGGGTACCGTCAAGGTAATCCTCGAGACTTGTCTTTTAACGGATGAGGAAATCATTGCCGCCTGTGTGCTGGCGAAAGAAGCAGGCGCCAAATTCGTTAAAACTTCCACAGGGTTTAACAAAAGCGGCGCCACGAAGGAAGCTGTGGCGTTGATGCGCCGGGTTGTCGGCAGGGAGATGGGCGTGAAGGCGGCCGGCGGAATACGCGACACCGCCGCCGCTTTGGAAATGCTGCGTTCCGGCGCCGACCGCATCGGCAGCAGCGTCGGTCCTACTCTTGTCGCCGGACTGGCTACGCTTCAAAACTAATGCGCGCGGTTTTCTTTTTTTGATCGACCCATGAGGCAATGAACTCGTCGCCGCATTCGGTTTTAATGCGGTCAATGATTTCATTCCGCACTTCCGCCAAAGATTTGAGCCGCGCCTCGCCGCGCTCCAGTACCGTCACCAGATGGTAGCCGAACGAAGTAAGAAAAACCGGCGAGATTTCTCCTACTTCCATCGAAAAAACTACCGCATCGAACTCAGGCACCATTTGGCCTGGCACTATGCGCCCCAAATCTCCGCCCGGTTCCTCGCAGGAAGAATATTCGTCCGCCAGAGCGGCAAAAGATTCGCCCTTCAGCAGTCTTTTACGCAGCTCAACCATTTCCCGAAAGGCAACTTGAGGCCGCGCCGGATTCGGGCGCATTAAAATTTGCGCCGCATGCACCCAGGGAGGCTCGGTAAATTCCTCACCATGCCTGCGATAGTAAGCGGCGATCTCCTCCTCGGTCGGTTCAGGCAGACCCGCCGTCAGCTGCGAGAGGAATTGCCGCACGCAAAAATTGATCTCGATCTCCTTTCGAACTTGAGCCAGCTCATCCTTTTTCAATCCATGCCGCTGCAGAAAACGGTTTTCGCCGCCCGCCTCTTCAATCAAACGGCTCAGCTCGTTTTCCACAAGTGCAGGCGGTACGGTTATTTCGCTCTTTTGTGCTTCCTGTCGAATGATGGTCCAGTCGATGATCGTCTCTTTCGTTAATGCGGAGAGTTGCTCGGGAGAAGCATTTGGATGGATACGGCGCTGGTTTTTCAGTTCTGCAGCAAAAACCTTTTCCGAAATCTCTTCACCGTTAATAATGAATTTCATAGTTATGTTGATCAATTTTTCTTAAGGTGCTTCAGACATGATTGCGCAGCATCAACTCGGCCGGATTGGGGGAAAGATAGTGTTGACGCGCAAGGTAAGGTTCCTTATATTTGCGTACCAAAAAAGTCAGCAGGGTGATCGGCACGATCAGCGGAATGAGGCCGCGGTGATATTCCTCGATCACTCTCAAAATCTGCTGTTTTTCTTCGCTGTCGAGTTGTTTTTTGAAATAACCGAGAATGTGCTGAAGCACGTTGACATTTTTCTTGACGGTGGCGTGCAGTTTGAGCGCCTGCATTAGTTTTTCGAAATAGATTCGAAAGAGCTCATCTTGCGCCAAGTTTTGCGGCGATGCCGCCAATTTTCCGAGTTCGCGCAGATGCTTTTCGCTGTGCGCCATAATAAGCAATTTGTGATCCGTATGGAACTCTACCAGCCCTTGGCGCGAGGGATTGGTATCCAAGAATTTGTACCAACGGTGCACGACAAAGACGCGCTCGAGAAAGTTTTCCCTAATCGCGGCGTCATTTAGACGGCCTTCGTCTTCAACCGGCAGGTTCGGAAAACGGCGCATGAGCGCGGCGGCGAACAATCCCGCTGTTTTGCCGATCGGCATACCGGCTTCGTTATAGACTTTAATGTCGCGCATGCCGGAACTTGGCGATTTGGATTTAAAAATGAATCCGCAGATGCGCTCTTTTTCCAAAAGATCGAGGCGCTTTTGCGTCCATTGCAGCATTCGTTCTGTGTGATCGATATGGGAACGATGGGTCACCAGGCGCGGTTCCTGTACGCTGCCGACCAGTCGCATCGATTCGCGCGGTATCGGCAGGCCGCATTCGACCTCGGGGCAAACAGGCACCCACTGCACAAAAGGACCGACCACCTCGACAAGATATCGATCCCGTTTATGATCGCCGTCGTAGCGAACCTTTTCACCCAACAAACAGGTGCTGATTCCCAGCTTGATTTTTTCGCTCATAAGCTCGGCTCCAAAATTGACAAATTCATTTTAGTTAATATCGATTCGATTTGCAAGTCCAAATACTAGGGAAAACCATGAAAAAGAAAATCGTTGTCTTTGCAGGATTCCTCAGCCTGATCATCGGCTGCGCGCAGATGAGGCAGCTGGTGGTTCCTCCGTCGGTAAAAGTAGAAACGGTTTCTCTTCGCGATGTCTCTTTTGAGGATGTTAAATTGGATTTCTCGCTGCTGGTACAGAATCCCAATTCCTTCGGGGCATCCTTGGAAGGCTATCGATTCAGTTTTGCAATACTCGATCATGAAATCCTGAATGGGGAAGAGGCCCAACGCCTGGATCTTGGTCCTCGATCCGTCGGTACGTTGACGATTCCGGTCACGGTGAATTTCAAACAGCTTTACAAGCTGTTTTCCGAAACCGCCTCTTTAGATTCTCTTGCTTTTGCTCTGCGGGGAGAATTTCGACCGGCAGGCCTGCTTTCCGGGTTTTCCATACCCTTTCAGTACAGTGGCCGTCTTCCGAATATTCGTGTTCCGGAGATTCGCCTAAGCGGTCTCACCGTCGATCGATTCTCGTTTACGGGTGTGGATCTCAAAATCGGATTATTACTCAAAAACCCGAATGCTTTCCCCTTCGAAATCGGCAAATTGAACTATGACATTGCTTTGGCCGGAAATGCGGTCGCAAAGGGAGCGGTGGAAAAGCTTGTGTCGGCGCCTGCCAAACAGACCGCTGAATTTCAACTGCCGCTGTCCATCAATTTTGCCGGTGCGGGCAGCGGTTTGCGCTCGCTGCGCTCGCTGCTCCAAGGGGATGAAATATCCTGCTCCCTTGACGGCAACATTGAACTGGGGACGCCTTGGGGCAGCATACCTTTACCGCTTCGGGCCGATCAAACCGTGTCGATTATTAAATAGCGCGCAAGTCCAATCGACTGCTCAAAAAGTGCAGCGCAGTAAAACGCAACGCGGACAATGTCTTATCTCCCAACGTTGTTTTAAGAGATGGAATTTTGCCAACATATGGGAGTTTGAAAATGGAATGGAAACAACAGATCGGGCGGATCCTGAATACACCAAAGGTACTTTGTAACCCTTCGCGGAAAAAGCTGATCCAAGACGCTGTAGAACAAAAACGATGCATCGTTCTGCAAACCGGAACGTTGGCAACTTGGACACCGCCGCATTCAACCGGAAGGAGCCCCAAAGACACCTATATCGTTCGTCGCCCGGAAAGCGAGGCGTTCATCGACTGGAGTTCGCCGAACTGCATTCCGATGGCTCCCGATACCTTCGACATGCTTCTTGTCGATTGCCTGAATCTTTTTGGACGGAAACCGCAAATCTACGCTCTCGAACGCGTCGTCGGCGCCGATTCTGCGTATGCCATGCCCATTTTAACGATTACCGACAATCCGCTCAGCGCATTGTTCATCGACAACATGTTTCGGCCGGTGCCGCCGGACATCGAACGCAGCATTTTTGCCGAGAGAGGCTTTACACTGTTGAGCCTGCCGAATGATCTGATTGAAGAGCAAAAATATCAGGGCCGCCTTCGACGCCTGGCCGACGGTTCCACCAGCCGCCTCGTTGTCGCCATGGATTTTGATCGGCGCCTCGGCATTGTTTTCGGCTCGGCTTATATGGGTTCCATGAAGAAACTGATATTTACGGTCATGAACTACTATCTCCCGGCTGAGGGAATTCTGCCGCTGCATTGTTCCGCCAATGAAGGCCGCGACGGGCGCAGCGCCCTCCTTTTGGGTCTTTCCGGCACCGGCAAAACCACGCTTTCCGCCGATCCGGAACGGGCTCTGCTGGGCGACGATGAACACGGTTGGAGCGACAGCGGGATTGCCAATTTTGAGTACGGCTGCTATGCCAAATTGATCAACCTCAATCCCCAAAAAGAGCCGGATATCTTTAAAGCAACCTTTCATCCGGCGCATTACCTCGAGCACGGCGCCATTGTCGAAAATCTGATGGTTTACCCCGACGGCTCCTTCGATCTTGACGACAGCCGGTTTACGGAAAACTCCCGTGCCTCCTATCCGCTTTCTTTTAATTCCAACGTTAAACCCTCGGCCTGTTCCGGTCACCCGAGCGCCATTCTCTTTCTTGCCGCCGATGCGTACGGCGTGCTGCCGCCGATTGCCAAACTGACTCCGGAACAGGCGATGTTTTGGTTTATGATGGGCTACACCTCTAAACTGGCCGGAACCGAAACCGGCATCACCGAGCCGGAGGCGACCTTTTCCCGTTTTTTCGGCGCGCCTTTTATGCCTAGGAATCCTTCCGATTATACGGATCTTTTAGGGAAAAAGCTGCAGAAGCATCAAGTGCCGGTCTATTTAGTAAACACCGGTTGGAGCGGCGGTCCTTACGGTATCGGGAAACGTATGGACATCACTCTGACGCGGGCCATGGTACGCGCCGCCGTGGAGGGCACTCTTCAGGAAGTTCCTTGCGAACCTGATCCTATTTTCAAAGTACTGGTGCCGAAAAGCTGCCCCGGAGTTCCTGCCGAAGTTCTTGTGCCCGTCAATACCTGGGCGGATCGTAACTCTTTTACCGATCATGCCAAGCGTTTGGCGGAAAAGTTCAAAGCTCACTTTGACAAAAATTTTCACGGTAAAGTCAGTCAATCTGTGGCTGCCCAATGTCCGGAGCATTGACCATTCTTTGTTTTGCGACTATAAGGTATAAAGCTTGAAGATACATCAAGACGACCGCCTGCTTATTGAAAGAATCATCGCCAAGGCGCTGGTGTGCCGCGTGGCGGCTTCTGTTGATGATCGACCGTATCTGGTGCCCCTTTCGTTCGGCTATGACGGCAAGGCTTTCTATTTTCATACTGCGCCTGCCGGCAAAAAGATCGACTATTGGCGCGGTAATCCGCGGATCTGCTTTGAACTGGAAGGGGACGTTCAGATCAAGGAAGCCGATAAAGCGTGCGAATGGACCATGCTTTATGAAAGCGTCATCGGTTACGGCGTGATCAGCGAGATTACTGATCCGCTTGAGAAAGAGGCGGCTCTTAAGGAAATAATGCGCCATTATTCGGAAAAATCGGAATGGCAATTCGAGGCGGCGCAAACGGCCAAAGCGCGCCTCTGGAAACTAACGGTCGAAAAGATGACCGCCAAGAGCAATCGGATCATTTCTCATGCAGTCGGCTCCTCCGTTTCTTGAAATCTGCATCAATGAAGACGAGCATCTTCTTCAATCCGTTGAAGCGGCCTGCCAAGGCGGCGCCGACCGAATCGAGCTGTGCAGCAGAATGGACCTCGACGGCTTGACACCCTCCTTAAAGGCAGTCAGATCTGCAGCCGCCGTCTGCAAAGATCGGGCAGCGCTTATGGTCATGATTCGGCTGAGAGCGGGGGATTTTTTCTATACCTGCTTGGAAACTGCACAAATGATCCGGCAAATCGAGGCGGCAGCCGAAGCCGGCGCCGACGGCGTGGTGTTCGGCGCAGTGAAGGAAGGGCAGATTGATCTTTCCACCCTGAGACAATTGACGCGTGCCGCGCACTCTTGCGGTCTCGCCGTTACTTTCCACCGCGCGTTCGATGCCCTGCATCATCCGCTGCAGGAACTGCAGATTCTCTCGGCTTTGGGAGTGAAGCGGATACTGACGGCTGCTGAACCCTGGGGAGCCTCTGCGGAATGGACGGAGAGATGCAGCAATTGGCATGATTTGCTGGAAAAGGCGGACGGCGTGGAAGTCATTTTGGCAGGTGGTCTTACACCAAGGCTTGCCGCGGCGGCATTGAGGTCATTGCCTTATCGCGGGCGAATCGTATCCGTGCATGCCTATTCGGCAGCCCTGCGCGACGGAATTACAGATAGAGAAAAAGTGGGCGAATTTTTCGAGGCGCTGCAGGCTTTCCGCTCTTTATAGCGGGTCGAACTGATCCTTGCCGACATAGCAAACCGGACAAATCCAATCCTCCGGCAGATCTTCAAAAGCCGTACCCGGTGGGACTCCGTTTTCCGGGTCTCCTTGCGCCGGATCATAGACATAGCCGCAATTGGTGCAGATAAATTTTTCCACAGCTTCTCCGTCCTTATTATCCGCTTTTATTCCAACGAAAAATATTTTGCCTGCGGATGATGCACAATGAAAGCGCTGGTCGTTTGTTCCGGTATCATTTGGTCTTCCGCGGTTAGCTGAACGCCGATGCGTTCCGGAGCCAGCAGTTTGGCGATTTGGCGATTACCATAAAGATCGGGACACGCCGGATAGCCGAAGCTGTAGCGTGAACCGCGATACTTTTGCACCACCAGCTCTTCCATGGTCGTCCCGTCTTCCGAAGCAATGTTCAGTTCCAAGCGTATCTGTTTGTGCCAATACTCGGCCAGAGCCTCCGCACTTTCCACCGAAAGACCATGAAAGAGCAGATAATCCTTATAGGCATTGTTTTCATAGAGGCGTTGGGCATATTCCGAGGCGCGGCTGCCGACGGTCGCAATCTGCATCGGCATGATGTCGCGGCGCCCGCTTTCTATCGGAAGAAAAAAGTCGGCGATGGATCGATACGGCGGCTTTTTCTGCCTTGGAAAGTGGAAGCGCAGCAATTCGATGTCGGTTTCCGGATCAAAGATGATCACGTCATCGCCTTGGCGATTGCAGGGGAAATAACCATAGACCACCTTCGGCTCCAGGAGTTTTTCTGCGATGCATTTTTCCTTCAGCATTTCGAATTGGGGCCGGACCTCTTGTTCGATGAGTCGTTCATACTCTTCACGGCTTAAAGTGCCTCGTCGGTAACCCCAACGCCCGCGGAAAAGAACCGGTTCAGTCAGGAAGGAAAATACAGTCTTTAAATCGATATCCTCGACGACCCGGCTGCCCCAAAACGGCGGTACAGGGATGTCGTGATCGAAGAAAAGAGGCTCCGGTTTCTGCACCAAGGGCCTGCTTTCGGATCTTTTCTCTTTTTTGTTTCCGCCACCGGACAAAGACGAAAGCTTGCCCTCCTTCAGCAGATTCATCACTTTGAGGCCTTCAAAGGCGTCTTCACAGTAAACCACCGGTGCATCGAGAATGGGCGCACAGACTTGATCGACGTAACTGCGCGTCAAGGCAGCGCCTCCGAGCAAAACCGGAATTTTGTAGCCGCGCTGCCGCATTACTTCCAAATTTTCCTTCATGACAATCGTCGACTTGACCAGTAGCCCACTCATGCCGATGGCGTCGGCGCCGACTTCATCCGCCTTTTGCAGCATGGTGTCGATCTCGCATTTAATGCCGAGATTGTAAACCTTGAAGCCGTTGTTGCTCAGGATAATGTCCACCAAATTTTTACCGATGTCGTGCACGTCGCCGCGAACGGTAGCCAAGACCAGGCTGGTGCGCGTCTGTACCTCGCTTTTTTCCATAAACGGCTCGAGAATGCCGACCGCATGCTTCATCGCTTCGGCGGATTGGAGAACAAACGGAAGCTGCATTTTTCCGGCGCCGAACAGGTCGCCGACGGTCTTCATGGCCGGAATCAGCCACCGGTTGATAATGTCGACGGCGCGATGCTCTTCAAGCGCCGCCTTTAACAGCTCGTCCAATCCCGAACGGTTGCCTTGAATGATTCGTTGTTTGACTTTTTCCTCCAAAGAGAGGGGCTCTTCGACCGCAGCATCTCCGCCTCGACCGGTCCTTTTTTCGAAATGACGAATAAAGTCAAGTAGAGGAGTTTCACCCCGATTGTAGATCAAATCAAGGCAGATCCGGATATCCTCCGTATCGATTTGGTACAAGGGAATGATCTTTTTGACGTTGACGATGGCGGCATCCAATCCTGCCTTGACCGCTTCGGCAAGAAAGACAGAGTTGAGCACCTCGCGCGATTCCGGATTTAGTCCGAAAGAGATATTGGAAACGCCGAGCAGGGTAAAGACTCCGGGCAGCTCCTGCTTGATCCGGCGAATGCCTTCGAGGGTTTGGATCGCGGCGTCGCGCAGTGTTTCATCGCCGCTGCCGAGGGTAAAAGTGAGGGGATCAAAGATCAAATCGTTAGGTCGAAGGCCGTTTTGCCGCACGGCAATGTCGTAAAGCCGCCTTGCGACGGCGATTTTTTGCTCGACAGTTTTCGCCATGCCGCTCTCGTCGATGGTAAGGGCAACGAGAGCCGCGCCGTAGCGCTTGGCCAACCGGCAGATGCGGTGAGCCCGCTCTTCGCCGTCCTCAAGATTGATGGAATTAATGACCGGTCTGCCGCCGATCAGCTTGAGTGCTGCCTCGATGACCTTGACATCGGTCGAGTCGATGAAAATCGGCAGGTTGACTTGGGTGACGATGCGGCTGACGGCTCGAGTCATATCGGCGACTTCATCGCGTCCCGTATAAGCGACGCATAGATCGAGGCCGTGTGCGCCGGTGCGTTCTTGGTCGCGCGAAATTTCGACAATGGCGTCCCAATCTTCCGCCAGGAGGCGTTCCCTAAACTGCTTCGAACCGTTGGTGTTGGAACGCTCGCCGACAAAAAAGGGCGGCGGATCCTGGCGCAGTTCCTGGGCCGTAAACAACGATGCCAAAGCGGGTCTAAAAGTCGGTTGCCGTTCTGCCGCCGTAAGATATGGTAAACGTTCGGCCATTGCGCGAATAAAATCCGGCGTTGTCCCGCAGCATCCGCCGACAATTCTAACGCCGTACTCTTGAATAAAGCTGGAAAGCACCGTAACATATTCTTCGACCGACAGGGTATAAACCAGATGACCGTCGACCATTTGCGGCATGCCGGCGTTAGGCTGTACCATCACGACGCCGGGGAAAGCCTCGCAGATTTGCTTTACAAACGGGCGCATCGCTTCGGGGCCGGTGGCGCAGTTCATGCCGAAAATTTCGAGTTCATACGGCGCCAAAGCGGCGAGAGCCGCGCTGACATCGCTGCCGACGAGCATGGTGCCGGTCGTTTCCACGGTAATGGTCACGGCGCGCGGCAAATGCACTCCCGCGCGCCGCATCTCGTCCTGCACCGCTGTCAACGCTGCCTTGATCTGCAGCAAATCCTGGCAGGTTTCAATGACGAACAAGTCGACCCCGCCTTGAATCAAACCGCGGGCTTGCGCCGCATAGGACTCGTACAGAGTGTCGAAATCGATCTGACCGAGGCTGGGAAGCTTTGTTCCCGGACCGATAGAGCCTGCGACAAAGCGGGGTTTGGAGTCGGAAAAACGATCGGCGGCTTGCCTGGCGATTTCGGCGGCGGCGCGATTGATCTCTTCGACCCGATCCTGCAGGTCGAATTCAGCCAAAACGATGCGATTGGCGCCGAAGGTGTTGGTTTCGATCACATCGGCGCCGGCAGCCAAGTAAGCTTCGTGAATCCTTTGGATTTTTTGCGGGGCGGTAAGATTGAGAATCTCCGGACAACCTTGATGCGCCGCCCACTCTTCTTCCGTAATTTGCAGCGCATGGATTTGGGTGCCCATGGCCCCGTCGAATAGGATTAATCCTTTTTTTATGCGTTCAAAAAAAGACATGTCGGCTCCTCAAGTTCCTAAAATGTAACGAAAAAAGCGCTCTTTATCAAACGCATAATCGTAAGAGGATCTTGTATTATGTGAATTTTCGCTTGACATTTTTCTCTTTTTCATTTACTTTGTCTCGGACACGAACAGGATTCAAAAGTTGATAGACGCAAGAGTAAAACCAGTCTTTTTAAAAGGCGGCAGCCGGAAAAATTGCGGGATTTTCCGGTTGATAGAGAATCTTGTCGATGTCCATTTACTCCTATTAGGCCTCGTCATTATTACCCTCTTGCTCCGCTAAACAACGCGTGGTGCAAGAGGCAAGCCCAACTCACACAGTCCCCTTTTAAAATCTTTTCGGCAATCCTCTCGCACCATTAGGCAAGAGTGTAATACAGGCGGTCTTTGGTTTATACTCATTAAAGGGAGTTCTATGAAGAACGCAATGACCGGCGCAGAGATGATCATTCACGCTCTCCAGCAGGAAAAGGTCGGTGCTGTTTTCGGCTATCCTGGGGGATCAATTATCGACGTTTTCGACAAGCTCTATTCGGCGGACGTGCCCTTTTTCCTGACGCGGCATGAGCAGGCCGCCTGCCATGCTGCCGACGGTTATGCGCGGGCTTCCGGTAAACCTGGAGTGGTCATCACGACATCCGGCCCCGGCGCCACCAATATCGTTACCGGCCTGGCTACCGCCTATATGGATTCGATCCCTGTTGTCGCCATCACCGGCCAAGTGCCGACTCACTTGATCGGTAACGACGCCTTTCAGGAGGCCGATATTGTCGGCATAACCCGGTCGATAACCAAACATAATTTCCTTGTCCAGTCGGTTGATGAACTGCCGCGAATTCTTAAAGCGGCGTTTTACATAGCCACCAGCGGCCGCCCCGGCCCGGTCCTGGTCGATGTGCCGAAAAACGTCCAGCAGGCGCGAACCACCGTCCCTTATCCTGAAAGCATCGAAATTCGCAGTTACAAGCCGACGGTACAAGGTCATCCGCAGCAGATCAAAAAAGTGGCTGAAGAGATCAAAAAGGCATCTCGGCCGGTGCTTTACGTGGGCGGCGGAGCCGTCAGCAGCGGAGCTGCCGAAGAAATTCGTGAACTGGCCGAAAAGTGTGATATTCCGGTCACCACGACGTTGATGGGGCTCGGCGTTTTTCCCGAAACCGACGAGCGATCGCTCAAGATGCTCGGCATGCACGGCACCGTCTATGCGAATTATGCGGTGCAGGAGTGTGATCTGTTGATTGCCGTCGGCGCACGATTCGATGACCGCGTGACGGGCAAAGTGGAAAAATTTGCGCCCAAAGCGGAAATCGTTCACATTGATATAGATCCGACGACCATTCGAAAGAACGTGCAGGTCAAGCTGCCCGTGGTCGGCGACGTAAAGGCGGTGCTGTCTGAACTTTTACGAATCGTCGAACCCAAGAAGCATCGAGAATGGATGGAACAGATCAAGGAGTGGAAAAAGAATTACCCGCTTTATTACCGCGAAAACGGGAAAATTCAGCCGCAAATGGTGGTGCAGACCGTTGCCGATATGGTCAAACACGAAGCAATCATTGCCACCGAGGTAGGGCAGCATCAGATGTGGACCGCGCAGTTCTATGATTTCGTCGAGCCGAGGACTTTTCTCAGTTCCGGAGGATTAGGAACCATGGGTTACGGTTTCCCGGCGGCGATCGGAGCTCAGATTGCACGGCCGGACAAGCTGGTTATCGACATGGCAGGAGACGGCAGCATTCAGATGAACATTCAGGAGCTGGCTACTGCCGTTCTCTACAATATTCCCGTCAAAGTGATCATATTCAACAATCAATCGCTCGGCATGGTCCGGCAGTGGCAGGGAATGTTTTACAACCGGCGCTTTTCCAATACTTGTCTGCGCAAGAGCAAATTTTGCCCCAAGGTCTGCTCCGGCTCGGAAAACGCCCCCTGCCCCGACTTTTATGTGCCCGATTTCGTCAAGTTGGCCGAGGCTTACAGCGCGCATGGATTTTACGCCGAAAAGCCGGAAGACGTCCGGCCGACTTTGGAAAAAGCCTTCAGTACGCCGGGCCCAGTGTTTGTCGAATTCAAGATCGATAAAGAGGAAAACGTCTATCCAATGGTGCCGGCAGGGGCGCCGCTTAACGAAATGATCAGAGGGATGGCCTAATGCGACACATTATCAACGTCGAAGTGGAGAACAATGCCGGCGTACTGGCACGAATCGCCGGACTGTTCAGCGCCCGCGGATTCAATATTGAAAGCCTTTCCGTGGCGGACACGGAGTCAAAAGAGATTTCGCGCATGACACTGGTTGTGCGCGGCGACGACGCAATCATCGAACAGGTCAACAAGCAGCTCAATAAACTGATCGACGTCATTCGCGTCGTCGACGTGACGAAAAACTATTATGTCGAACGAGAACTCGCTCTTGTGCGCGTCAACTGTCCTCCAAATAAGCGCGGAGAGGTTCAGCAGATCAATGAAATCTTTGGCGCCAAGGTGGTTGACATCAGCCCGAAAAGCATGACCATGGAAATGGTCGGCTCCGAGGCCAAAGTGGAAGCATTTTTAGAAACCATGCGGCCGTTTGGAATCAAAGAAGCGGCCCGAACCGGGCCCATTGCCATGTTGCGGGAATCCAAAAAGATTGGTTAATAAGCTGTAGCACTGGACATCACAAACTTGAGGAGATTTTTACCATGAAGCTTTACTATGATCAGGACGCAGACTTGGGTCTGCTGAAAGGAAAGACGGTTGCGATCATCGGTTACGGTAGCCAGGGGCATGCACACGCTCTCAATTTAAAGGACAGCGGCGTCAACGTTGTGGTGGGTTTGAATGAAGGAAATCCCGACCGTAAAAAAGCCGAGGATGCCGGACTGATTGTCAAATTGAACAGCGAAGCGGCCAAGAGCGCCGATGTTATCATGATGCTGGTGCCTGATCAGATTCAGCCGATGGTGTATCAAAACGATCTGCTGCCGCATCTGACTCCGGGAAAGGCTCTGGCATTTGCGCACGGCTTTAACATTCACTACAATCAAATCGTGCCGCCGCCGACCATCGACGTCATTATGATTGCACCAAAGGGACCGGGGCATCTGGTGCGTCGGCAGTACGAAGCCGGCAACGGCGTTCCTTGTCTGATTGCAGTTTACCAAAATGCAACCGGCAAGGCCAAAGAGTTGTCGCTGGCTTATGCCAAAGGTATCGGCGGCACGCGCGCAGGCGTTATCGAAACCACCTTCAAGGAAGAGACCGAGACCGACCTTTTCGGCGAGCAGGCGGTGTTGTGCGGCGGATTAACGGAACTCATTCGCGCCGGATTCAAGACTTTGGTCGATGCCGGTTATCAGCCCGAAATGGCCTACTTTGAATGCCTGCACGAGGTCAAGCTCATCGTCGATTTGATCTACGAAGGCGGCCTCGGCTGGATGTACTACTCGGTCAGCGACACGGCCGAATACGGCGGTCTGGTCAAAGGCCCGATGGTCATCGGTGAAGAGAGCAAAAAAGCAATGAAAAAGCTTTTACAGGACATTCAAGACGGAACGTTTGCCACGGAATGGATTTTGGAAAATCGCGCCAACGGACCCAAGTTCAACCGCTATCGTCAGCTTTTGAAGGAAGATCCGATCGAAAAAGTGGGCGCGGAACTTCGCAAAATGATGAGCTGGCTCAAAAAATAAAGGTGTCGTTATGAGCGACCAACGCATTATTGTATTTGACACGACGCTGCGCGACGGAGAGCAGTGTCCGGGTGCGGCTTTGAGCGTGGAACAAAAGCTGGCAATCGCCCATCAGTTGGCCAAGCTGAACGTCGACGTCATCGAAGCGGGCTTTCCTGTTTCTTCGGATGCCCAGTTTGAAGCCGTAAAGGTGATTGCCGAACAAGTTCGGGAGCCGGTTATCTGCGGCTTGGCGCGCTGTGTCGACTTGGACATCGATAAGGCGGCCGCCGCCCTCGAAAAAGCGGCCAAACCCCGCATCCATACCTTTATCGCCACGTCCAAAATACACCTCGATAAAAAATTCCGCAAGAGCGAGGAAGAAGTTTTGGAAATGGCCATTCAGGGAATAACGCGGGCTAAAAAGTACTTTTCCGACATCGAGTTTTCGCCGGAGGATTCTTCGCGAACCGGAAAGCCCTTTCTATTTCGCATCATCCAAGCGGCCATCGACGCCGGTGCTACGACCATCAACATTCCGGATACCGTCGGTTACAGCAACCCCGATGAGTTTGGACAGCTGATTCGCGAGATCTTTCAAAACGTGCCGAACATCCACAAGGCGGTCCTGAGTGTTCATTGCCACAACGATTTGGGGTTGGCGACGGCAAATACGTTAGCGGCAGTGCGCAACGGCGCGCAGCAGGTCGAAGTCACCATCAACGGCATCGGCGAGCGTGCCGGAAACGCTTCGTTGGAAGAGGTGGTGATGGCGCTAAAGACCCGCTACGATTTTTATCAAAAGACGACGGGTATTCGTTACGAAGAGATCGTCAAAACCAGCAGGCTGGTCAGTAATCTTACCGGCATTCCTGTGCAACCCAACAAGGCGGTTGTCGGCGCCAATGCTTTTGCGCACGAATCAGGCATTCATCAGGATGCCATGATCAAAGATGCGGCAACATACGAAATCATGAATCCTGCAGAAGTCGGTTGGGGAGAGACGAAAATCGTTTTGGGTCGCCATTCCGGCCGGCACGGTCTGAAAAAGCGGCTGGAAGACTTGGGTTATTCGCTGAGCCAGGAGAAAATCGACCGCATCTACAAACGCTTCTTGGAAATTGCCGATAAGAAGAAAGAAGTGTTCGATGCGGACCTCGAGGCTTTGGTCAGCGAAGAGGCGCAGACGATCGAAGAAGTCTATCAGCTGGAATATTTCCATATTCTCAGCGGCAACCATACCGTGCCGACGGCCACCATCGGTCTGCGCATTGGTGACCAGATTGTTCAGGATGCCGCCGTCGGCGACGGTCCCATAGACGCGGCCTTTGCGGCCATCGACAAAATCATTGGGCGACCGGTCAAGCTGCTCGAGTTTTCGCTGCAGGCGCTTACCGGCGGCAGAAATGCCATGGGTGAAGTTCACGTCACCATCACCGAAAACGGCCGCAAATTCGTCGGTCGCGGTACCGGCACGGACGTCATCGAGGCGGGCATCCGTGCCTACATCCATGCGCATAACAAGCTCTACAGCGCATCCGAATCGAAAAGCAAAGGGTAAAAAGCACTCATGCAAAAGAGCAATTATCGAATTACGGTACTTCCGGGTGACGGGATCGGTCCGGAAGTAGTGGCCGAGGCTGTAAAGGTGCTCAGAACTGTAGCCGAATTGGCCGGTTTCAAGGTGGAGCTCGACTATCGCGATGTGGGCGGTGCGGCGATCGACAAATACGGCACGCCGCTACCTGAGGAGACCTTGGCCGCCTGCCGCGCAAGCGATGCTGTTCTGCTCGGCGCCATCGGTGCACCCCAATACGATCAGCTTCCTTCCCACATGCGCCCCGAGAAAGGGCTGCTCGGCTTGCGCGCCGGTTTAGGACTTTATGCCAATCTTCGACCCGCCAAAATCTACCCCGCCCTCGCGGCATCTTCTACATTGAAAGAAGAGGTGGTTCAAGATGTCGATCTGCTGATCGTACGTGAGCTGACCGGCGGAGTCTATTTCGGGGAGCCGCGCGGCTTGGAGCAGGACCGCGGCTTCAATACAATGATCTATACCCGCAAAGAGGTCGAGCGGATCGCGCGCGTTGCGTTTGAGGCGGCAAAAAACCGTCGGCGCCAAGTATGCTCCGTCGACAAGGCCAACGTGCTCGAAGTCTCGCAATTTTGGCGGCGCATCGTCATCGAGGTTGCCGCGGAGTATCCGGAAATCACTCTCACTCACATGTATGTCGACAATGCGGCCATGCAGCTGATCCGCAATCCGCGCCAGTTTGATGTGATCGTCACCGGCAATCTGTTCGGCGATATTTTAAGCGACGAGGCGGCCATGATTACCGGATCTCTCGGCATGCTGCCTTCCGCAAGTCTTGGCGACGGCCCGGGAATGTATGAACCGGTGCACGGCTCGGCGCCGGACATCGCCGGGCAAAACAAAGCGAATCCGATTGCTACCATTGCTTCAGTCGCCATGATGCTCATTCACTCTTTGGGCAGAAAAAAAGAAGGCGAGTGGATCGAAACGGCAATCGGCAATGCCCTGCTCAAAGGGGCAAGAACCGCCGACATCGCCCGACCAAGCGAAGCTGTTCTAACGACGACGGAAATGGGAGATTTCATCGTCCGCGAAGTGGAGTACGCGGCAAAAGGGTAAGGAGAGGAATATGGCGGCAACTTTGATCATTTACGATACGACGCTGCGGGACGGCAATCAGCATGAAGGAGTCTCGTATTCAGTCTCCGACAAAGTGCAGATTGCGAAACGGCTGGACGAGTTTGGTGTCGATTACATTGAGGGGGGGTGGCCGGGTTCCAATCCCAAGGACATCGAATTTTTCCAACGCGCCCGTACCATCGAATGGCACAATGCCAAAATTGCCGCTTTCGGTAGTACTCGGCGCGTGCAATCGAGTGTGGACAAGGATGAAAACCTGCAACTGCTCGTTCAAGCCGAAACTCCAGTTGTCACTATTTTCGGCAAAAGCTGGGATCTGCATGTTATCGACGGATTGCGGACGACTCTGGAAACCAATCTCGAGCTGATTTACGAGTCGGTGGCCTTTTTGAAGGACAAGGGAAAAGAGGTCATTTACGACGCCGAACACTATTTCGACGGATTTTCGGCCAACCCCGAGTACGCTCTTAAAACCCTCGAGGCGGCTCTGCGGGGAGGAGCCGATTGTCTGGTCTTGTGCGACACCAACGGCGGCATGATTACCGACCGGCTCGTCGAAATTCTCGAACAGACTTTAAAGGCTTTTCCCGGCACGCCCTTCGGTATTCACGCCCATAACGACTCCGACTGCGCAGTCGCCAACAGCCTGGCGGCGGTCAAGCGGGGTGTTCTCCACGTTCAAGGCACTATAAACGGATACGGAGAGCGGTGCGGCAATGCCAACCTCTGCTCCATCATTCCGGGAGTGGCGTTAAAACTGGACGGAGTAGAATTAAAACCCCGTGTCAAGCTGTCGGAGCTCACGACTTTGTCCCGCTATGTGAGTGAGATGTCAAATCTTCCGCATCGGGAAGAGTCTCCTTACGTCGGCAACAGCGCTTTTGCTCACAAGGGCGGGATCCATGTCAGCGCTTTGCAAAGGAACCGCAGGACTTATGAGCACATTGATCCAAAGCTTGTCGGCAACCATCAACGCATCTTGGTAAGCGATCAGGCGGGCCAGAGCAATATTTTGCAAAAAGCCAAGGAGTTGGGCTACGACTTGTCCTCGGACAAAGAAGGCGTACGCGAGATTGTTCAACGGCTCAAAGAGTTGGAACATCTCGGTTATCAATTCGAAGATGCAGACGGATCGTTCGAAGTGCTCATCCACAAGACGACGGGCAATGTCCGCAACTTTTTCGAGCTCAAATCGGCCAGGGTGGTGGTGTTCAAATACGAAGAAGGCAACCTCCATTCAGAGGCCATCCTACTGATACGCATCGACGGACACATGCAGCATGTCGTTGCCGAAGGGCACGGCCCGGTCGACGCCTTGGACAAAGCGTTACGTAAAGCATTGGAGCCTTTTTATCCTTCGTTGAGAGAAATGAGGCTGATCGACTATAAAGTCCGCGTTCTCGACAGCCGCGAGGGCACTGCCGCCAAAGTGCGAGTTACCATTCAGTCAGAAGACGGAAACATGATATGGGGCACGGTAGGTGTTTCCGAAAACATCATTGAAGCAAGCTGGCAGGCATTGGTAGATCGCATAACCTATAAATTAATGCGCGATCTCGAAAATAATGATAAAGAAAACCGGCAGAGCAGTTAAAGCTCTGCCGGTTTTCTCAGCACCGCGCTCAGTTCCAGGAGCCGTAGCCGGTCTGAGTTCCGTCGTTAAATGTCCACCAGGCACCGTTGCCTTCCGAGTTCCACGTAATCCTCAAATCATAGACGAGACTGCCCTTGCTGTTGGGCGAAAACCGCTCCAACCGGCCCGACTTGTCCGCTTTGAAAGTAAATTCGATCTTTCCCGTCGGCGGTTCATACCACTGTTTGACAAACTTGTAGTCGCCGTTTTCCAAAGTGTACCAAACCCACTCGATGGTTATCTGTTGAGTCCCAAGTTTGTAAAGATAGACATGACCGTTGGTTTGGTCCGTCCTTTGGACGACATCCATTTTTCGCCAATTTTCGAGGCTCACTCCCTCAACGTTGCCGCTCAAAAGCAGTTGCCATGTGTACCGGCCGCCGCCTGCGGTAATCTTGAGCACGTTTTTTACATTGTTATCCATCCATTCATATTCCCAATTGCCGCTTTCTTCCTTTACCGCTGTAGCTCCGGCAGGCGGCTCGAAAATGCAGCCGGTGCCTTCAAAATTGGTCACTTCGGCCGCAATTTGCAGGGCCAGCTTGGCTTTTTCATCGGAAGACTGCATCATTTTGGCGGGAAAGACGAATTGTTTGAGAGTGAATTCCGGCGCCTTGGGCGGCGTCGTCGGCGTCACCGGACTTTCTTTATCTGAAGAACAAGCAATAAACATCATCAGTAAGGCGACGCCTGAGCAGAAAAACCGCTTAAAACCAGACATCTTACGCCTCCTTTCTCAGAACAATGAAACAAACACCCCGCGATCGACCGTTTGCCGATCCGCAGGAGATTGCTCTTTAAAATAATATTCTGAGCCGTTGGCGAATCCTGGTAGGAAAAACAGCAGCTTGTGAAGATCCTTAAGCTACATCCGCAATTGCCGAACATTAAAACAAAATGCGCCGGTAAAATATTCAAGCTTTTAAAAACGTCGCTTTTATTTAAGGTGAAAATTCTTTACTTTTTCGCAAAAGGGCGCCGTAGAAAGACCATTACTCTATTAAGGAGGATATAAACCATGACCGCTCCGGCTGTCGGCAAGTTGACGCTGAAAGAAAAAATCGCCTACGGTTTCGGTGATCTCGCCTCGGTGTTGTATTGGCAGACTTTTATGCTCTATTTTACATATTTTTATACCGATGTCTTTCTCATTTCGGCCAATGCGGCAGCCACCTTATTTTTGGTCAGCCGCATTTGGGACGGCATCAACGATCCCTTTATGGGCATGATTGCAGATCGAACGAATACGCGATGGGGCAAGTTCAGGCCCTATCTATTGTGGCTTTGCGTTCCTTTTGCCGTGATGGGGGTGCTGACCTTTACCGTACCGCCTTTCGGATATACGGGAAAGCTCATCTATGCGTTTTTGACTTTTAACGGCATCATGATGCTCTATACGGCCATCAACATCCCCTATACTGCGCTGCTCGGCGTCATTTCGCCGGATTCCGTCGATCGAACCAGCGTCTCCTCCATAAAATTTCTTTTTGCCTTCTCAGCCGGAATTATCGTCTCTGCAACATTGCTGCCGATGGTCAAAGCTTTCGGCGGCGGAGACGATCCCGCCCGTCAGGCAATCGGCTGGCAAAGAGCGTTTATGGTTTACGGCGCCGCAGCCATTATCTTCTTCCTCATTGCCTTTGCCGGAACGCGGGAAAGAGTCCAGCCTCCGAAAAGCCAAAAATCCTCCATTAAGCAGGATCTTTACGAGTTGATTACTAACGTGCCGTGGCTTATTCTCCTGGCGACCACGCTGACATTTATTTTGTTCGTTGCCGTTCGAAGCAGCGTTACCACGCACTATTTTAAATATGTAGTGGGTGAGAGGACGATCGTATTGCCGATTTTAGGCGGAAAAGCCTACGGATTCGAAGAGATCGTATCGGCTTTCAACACCGTCGGACAAATCTTTAGCCTTATCGGCGTGTTGGGCGTCAGCTGGTTTGCCAAAAAGGTCGGGAAAAAGCGCGCTTTTTTGATTTTATTCGTCATCGCCATCCTCAGCACGGCGGGATTCTATTTCGTCAAACCTGAAAAACTGGGATTGATCTTTTTGATGCAAATAACCGGATCTGCGAGCGGCGGACCTCTCAGCGTTCTGCTTTGGGCAATGTATGCCGATACGGCAGATTACGGAGAATGGAAACGCGGTCGCCGCGCAACCGGCCTGGTTTTTTCCGCTTCCACAATGTCGCAAAAAATCGGGTGGGCTTTGGGTGCTTTTGTCGCCTTGAAGCTTATGGCAGGCGTTGGATTCACCCCTAACCAGGAACAAGCCGCGTCGAGCGTCCAAGGCCTGCGGCTGCTGTTCAGTCTCATCCCGGCGGCGCTGGGCATCATCTCTTTTCTTCTCATGATTTTATATCCGCTAAGTGATGATAAAGTGGAACAAATTACCGCCGAGCTCAGCGGGCGACGGCAAAGTGATTGACACCGACAGGTTTCAGGAGGGCGAAAACGTGCAGTACGGCTATTTTGATGATGAACGAAAAGAATATGTCATTACCAGGCCGGACACTCCCAAGTCGTGGAGCAATTATTTGGGTTCGACCGAATATGGGGCCATCATCACCAACAACGCCGGCGGTTACAGCTTTTGGAAATCGGGCGGAATGGGACGGTTTATGCGCTTCCGCTTTAATTCAATTACCACGGATCAGCCTGGCCGATTCATCTATATCCACGACTATGACAGCAAAGACTTTTGGTCGACCTCCTGGCAACCGGTAGGAAAGCCTTTAGAAAAGTACCGGTCGACTTGTCGACACGGTACCGGATATACGATTATATCATCTCGTTACGACGGCATTCTCTCCGAGGTCACTTATTTTGTGCCGTTGGGTCGTCTATTCGAGGTATGGAAAGTTACTTTGGAAAACCAAAGCGGGCGGTCGCGCAAGCTTGGCGTTTTCACATATGCCGAGCTGGTCGGCAATTGGAACGCGATTGATGATCTTCTCAACATCCAATATGTTCAATATACGGCGGTCATGCGTGTCATCGACGGCATCATCGATCACGGCACGAACGTCCATATTCCCGAAATGCCGGATAATTTCAAGGAGAAAGATCAAGGCCGGCATAGCTTTACGGCGTTCGTCGGCCTAAAGACCAGCGGCTATGATACTGATCGCGAGGCGTTTTTGGGTCACTACCGCACTTACGCCAACCCCATCGCTGTCGAACGGGGAAAATGCAGCAATTCCCTCGGTTACGGCGATAACCCTTGTGCTGCCCTGGAAGGGGAAATTATTCTCCAGCCGGGGGAATCGCGGACATTTCTGGTGCTTTTCGGTGTCGGAAGAGCAGAAAAAGAAGGTAAACAGGCCGTTAAGGATTTCAGCGATTTGCGAAAGGCGGACATTGAGCTTGAAAAGGTCAAAGAATATTGGCATCGACGTTTGGTCGGACTGACTGCTGTTACACCCGACGCCGAACTGAACAGTACGATCAACGTTTGGGGAATTTATAACGCCCTTATTACCTATGCATGGTCGCGCTCGGCAAGTCTCATTTACAGCGGCATCGACCGCGACGGACTTGGTTATCGCGACACGGTACAGGATCTGATCGGCGTTATGCACTGCATAACCGACGAGGCGCGGCAACGGTTGGAATTAATGCTGACCGGTCAGGTCTCCACCGGAGGCGCCATGCCGGTCATCCTGCCTTTCAGCCATTCGCCTGGCAAGGAAAAACCTCCTGCTGAAGATGAATACCGTTCCGATGACGCCCTTTGGTTGTTCAATGCGGTCAGCGAATATGTCAAAGAAACCGGGGATATGTCATTTTATCGTCGTGTGCTCCCCTACGCAGATCAAGGGGAGGATACGGTTCTAGGCCATTTGAAACGCGCCATTCAATTCAGCTGGGTGCGGCGCGGTGCGCATGGTCTCCCCTGCGGACTAAAGGCCGACTGGAACGACTGTTTGAGGTTCGGAGCAAAGGGCGAGTCGGTCTTTGTCGCCATGCAGCTGCGCCATGCCTTGGTCGTTTATCGTGAGGCTTCTGAACTTTTAGGAGAACAAGAAGAGGCGGAATGGGCAAACCGATGCCTCCAAGAGCTTGACCAGGCAATTCAGGCTTTTGCCTGGGACGGAGAATGGTTTCTGCGCGGTTACAGCCAGGATGGTCAAAAATTCGGTTCCAAAGAGAATCGGGAAGGGCAGATCTATCTCAATCCGCAAAGCTGGGCGATCATCAGCGGGGCGGCGCGAGGTGAGCAGGCCGAGTACATCATGAATGTCGTCAATGAGCGGTTGGCTACGGATTATGGCTTGGCCATTTGTGATCCGCCCTATACTTCTTCGGATTATAACATCGTCCGAGCGCAGCTCATGAATCCGGGTCTGAAGGAAAACGGCGGCATTTTTATGCATATTCAAGGATGGGCGATTATTGCCGAGGCAATTTTGGGGCACGGCGATCGCGCTTATCGCTATTTGCGCGCCTACCTTCCTGCCGCCTATAACCAAAAAGCCGAAGTGAGAGAGATTGAACCTTATGTGCTTTGCCAATCCACGCACGGTAGGCAAAGCCCTAAACACGGCGCATCGAGGATTCCGTGGCTGAGCGGCTCGGCTGCTTGGACTTTTTATGCAATTACGCATTATATCCTTGGTATTCGACCTGAATACGACGGGCTGTACATAGATCCTTGTATTCCTTCGTATTGGAAGAAATTTCAGGTCACCCGCCTTTTTCGCGGAAAGCGGTTCGAGATTGCGGTCGAGAATCCAAACGGCGTCCAAAAGGGTGTGAAAAAAATGACGATGAACGGTAAAACGCTTAATGGCAATTTAATTCCGCAGGACCTCTTCGAGGACACTAACTCTGTTTTGGTAGAGATGGGATAAGGAAAAAGTTAAAGGGAATACAGTCATGAGTCACCATCCATTAGCCGGAAAGCACGTTCCGCATTCATTGCTGCCGGATATACCGAATTTAATCAGCCTATATTATTTGGAAAAACCCGATACGCAGAATCCCAAGGAGAGGGTTCATTTCGGCACATCGGGTCATCGCGGTACTTCGCTCAATCGAACGTTTACCGAGACGCATGTGGCGGCGATCGTTCAGGCAGTCTGCGATTACCGTAAACAGGCCGGCATCGACGGCCCTTTGTTTTTGGCCAAAGATACGCATGCGCTTTCGGATGCGGCTTATAAAACCGCCCTGGAAGTGCTCGCAGCGAATAATATCGACGTTTTTGTCGATGAAAAATTGAGCTTCACACCGACACCTGTGGTGTCGCATGCGATTCTTGATTTCAACCGCAACCGAAAAAGCGGTGTTGCTGACGGACTGATCATCACCCCGTCGCATAATCCGCCGGAGGACGGCGGCATAAAGTATAATCCTCCAAACGGCGGACCTGCCGACAAAGCGGTTACGGGAATCATCGAAAAACGCGCAAATGAACATATTGCCGAGGGGTTGCGCAACGTCAGTCGAATCCCATATAACCGCGCCCTCGCATCCGACTGTGTTCACCGTTACGATTATATGACCGGATATATCAAAGAGCTATCGCAAGTCATTCGGATGGATGCCTTGAGATCCGCTAATCTGACGCTCGCTGCGGATGCATTAGGCGGATCAGGGTTGGCTTACTGGGAAAGAATCGCGGAAACTTACAGCCTAAAGATCGATCGGTTAAACGATTATTACGACCCGACTTTTCGATTTATGCACCTCGATCACGACGGAAAGATCCGCATGGATTGTTCCTCGCCCTATGCTATGGCCGGTCTCATCAAGCTGCGGGAAAACTATGATGTCGCCTTTGGGAACGACCCGGACTTTGATCGGCACGGTATTGTCACGCCTCACGGCGGCCTGATGAACCCCAACCATTACCTCTCCGTCGCGGTTTGGTATCTCTTTCAGCATCGAGGGCAGTGGTCGGACAATCTCATGATCGGGAAAACACTGGTCTCGAGCTCCATGATCGACCGTATCGCCCAAGCGATCGGGCGCCGTGTCTATGAAGTGCCGGTGGGATTCAAATGGTTCGTTTCCGGCCTGTATGAAGGTTGGCTGGGATTTGCCGGGGAGGAAAGTGCCGGCGCTTCCTTTCTGCGTCTCGATGGAAGCGTCTGGAGTACGGATAAGGACGGCATTATTTTAGCCCTTTTAGCGGCGGAAATCCGTGCAGTAAACGGCAGAGATCCCGCCGAGATTTATGAAGAATTGGAAAACAAATTCGGCGTTTGTATTTACCGACGAAAAGACGTCAATGCCGAGATGAGGCAAATGGAACGGCTGAAGCATCTCTCTGCGGATGATGTGCCGGATGAAACGCTTGCCGGCGAATCCGTTATCGCCAAGCTGACCGTTGCGCCGGGGAACCGTCAGCCGATCGAAGGGCTCAAAGTAGTTGCCGAAAACGGCTGGTTTGCCGCCAGACCATCGGGGACCGAACCCAAATACAAAATCTACGCCGAAAGCTTCAAAGGTAAAGAGCATTTGGAACAAATACTCGAGGAAGCGGAAAGCCTGATTAGACGTGTTTTAGAATCTAAATAAAAAAGGGAATGCCCATAGGCATTCCCCAATACTTTATCCCGAATCAATCCGCAGATTTTTAACTGCCGGCTTTACTCGAAAAGGTAAGGTGTGTCATTGCACTCACAAGGGGGGAAACCGGCCGTTTATTTTATTCCTCTGCAAGAGCCTTTTTCATCGAGAGAATAAATTTTTCCGGCGGTATGAACCCGATTTCCCGCAGATCTATGAGCTCTTTTCCACTTTTAGACAAAAAGACCAATGTGGGCATGCCGGATACCTGAAATTGCTGCATCAAACTTTTGACTCTCTCGTTCGGCTGCGTGCAGTCCACTTTGAGCATGACAAAGGACTCGGCGAGTTCCGCAACCTGCGGATCTGAAAACGTGCGGCGATCGAGCTGCTTACAGGGGGCGCACCAATCTGCGTAAAAATCGATGAACACCGGCTTTCCCTCCGCAAGCAGGCTTTCGATTGACTGACCGTTGTAATATGTCCAATTAATACGTGTCTCTCGAGCCTTCAAGCCGCCGTCGACCGCAAAAAGTCCGTAAGCAATCAAAAGCAGTCCGGCTATTTTTCGGAATCGATTAAAACCCTTGCTGTAAAATCCGTGCTCAAGAAAGCCGAGCAGAAAGCCGGCCGTCAAGGCGGTTATACCGAAAAGGAAGCTTTGTTTTCCCGGTACCCGCTCCAGCTGCGGCAGAAGGAAATAAATGGCCACGCCGATCAACAGGAAGGCAAATATTTTGCTGACCCATAGCATCCATCCCCCTGACTGCGGCAACTTTGATGTTAAGCCGCTGAACATGGCCAAAAAGAGGTAAGGCAGCCCCAGGCCGATCCCCATGGCAAAGAAAAAGGCCGCTCCCTTGAGAACCAAGCCGAGCTTGGCCACCAGGCCGACAAGTCCCACAAGCACTCCGGCGGCACAAGGGGCGATCACCACTCCGGCCGTGAGACCCATAACCAGAGAGCCCAATTGCCCTTCTTTCGACTTGCCGATGCGGGTCAACAGCCAGGAAGGAACGGTGATCTCAAAGGCACCGAAGAGGCTCGCAGCCATCAACAGGATGATTACGGCAATGCCTACCACAAACCAGGGGCTGGCAAAGAGAAAGCCCCATTGCTTTCCGGCCAGACCGGAAAGCAGACCCAAAGCGGAAAAGGAAAGCGCGATGCCGAGCAAATAAAAGAGCGCTGAGAGAAAAGTTCTGCCTTTTGAAGAGGCATTGCGGCCGCCGAAAAAGGCGACGGTCAGCGGGATGACGGGATAGACACACGGCGTCAGGTTGAGCGCCAAACCGATGAGAAAAAAGGCGACCAAAGCGGCAAAAAAGCCTCTTTCCACAAAATCGAGCGCAGATTGTTCTTCAGCCGTCAGATCGATTGCAGGGGGAAATGAAGAGAACAGATCCGCATTGATCGCTGCAGCCTGTTCGCCGACTCGGCCGACCGGCAGCTTTAGAATGAACCGTTTTTCTTCCGGCGGAAAACACATAGAATCGTTGCAGCCCTGGTAAGAGACCGTTCCGGTGATCGCGACCGAATCCGCTTTAAGATCGGGTGCGGCTTTAATTTCAAAAATGATAACAGTAAGCCCCTCAAAGACGGATAATCGATTCGGCGAAAACGAAAATTTCTTCAGCAAAGGTTTAGGATATTGGGGCGAACCGAAGAGAAGATTGGGATGGGGATCCAACTTGATCTGCGTCGGAATATAAAAGGCTTCGGTCGGCTGATGAGAGTTGATATGCAGACCGGGAGAAATTGTAAGAACCACTGCGCCGCGAATGGATGCGCCTGGAGTAAGGCGGTCATGGTCGGCGACGGCGCTGACGGACACAATGTCACCGGGAGAAAAGAATTGCGAAAACAAAGCTGAAGACAAAACGAAAAGAAATAATATGACTCGAATCATGCGGAATCCTCCGAAAAATTAATCTGCTCGTTATTCGATAAAAAATGAAGAAAAAGGATTCCTACATGCTGGATTCATCCTTCCAGCGGGTGATGCGCCATTTATTGTCGGAGCATTTTTTAAAATTAAAAACGGCACTGCCGCTGAATGTATAGTCGCCAAAGCTGCCTGACAAATACAGCTGCAGGGTCTTGGACAGCTCGATGCCGACCATTTGGCTGCCGACATATAGGGTATCCTGATAGATGGTGGAATTCCATGTCAAAGTAATGGTTTCCGTATTGCGGAACAGTTGACCTGTGGTTTTTAGATCGACATCTCTTCCCCAGGAGACAAATCGACCGGATCCGCCGAGCGAAGGGTCGAAATAGACAAAGACAAAAGAACTGTCCAGCAAATCGGCATAGACGAGCGAATCTTTGAAGGTATAGGCGTAAACAAAATTTTGCAGCACCTCTTCCGGGCTTTTTTGCTCGGTTAGAAACAAAGCCTGCGGAGAACTTTTTTCGAGGCGCGGCGCAAAAGGATTGAAACAGCAAAGAAAAGCAGCCATACAAATTGCCGCGAACAGCCGAACAGACTGAAAAGAAAAAGGCGGTGCCGACACCTGCACCGCCTTGTTTTTTTCAAGGGACATAAGAGTTATTTGAGCTTAAAGACAACCGGAATGCCGACCCAAACTTTTACAGGTTTGTCGCGCTGTTTGGCGGGTTTCCATTTAACGGACTTGATGGCGGCAATGGCAGCCTCGTCGCATCCGTTGTTGCCCAGCGATTTCAGAACTTTGGTGTCGATGACGTTGCCTTTTTCATCGATCAACACGTTGATGTAAACTCGCCCTTCCACACCGGCTTTGCGGGCGATTTCCGGATAGACCAGATTGGCCTGGATGGCGGCAAATCCGCCGATCGGTTCGGGCGGTTCATCGTAAGCAACGAAAATCGGTGTTTCCCCTGCGTCTTGTTCCGGAGGCGGAGGAGGCGGCGGCAGCTCGTCCAGATTGATCTCGGTGTATTCGATCGTGGCGTCTTCAGGCACGTCCTCATCTTCGCTTTCGACCGGAATCGTCGGGCGAGACGGGGCGGGCGGCCGCTTTTCCTGTTCCGTCTGCGGAATTTCTTCGACCTGGATTTTTAAATCGACTCTACCTTGCTCAACGACTTTTTTTTCGGTCCGCTTGGAGGCTTGAAAAATCGTGATGAGAAACGCAAGAGCGATAACCAGGCCGATCTCATTGTACTTGACGTATTTGAGTTTGAGATTAGCCTCGGGATTCTTGCGGATTAACATGATCAAAACCTCCTCAAATCAATCAGTTGCGGTTCGTGTCGAATAGTTTACCTGCAAGGCGGCTCCGCCGACGGCTCTGAGCTCTTCATGAATATCCGACACAATTCCCATTTTGCAGTCTTTATCAACCCGCAACGCCACCAACTTCATGGGATGAAGAGGATCAATCGCTTTATTATAGATAATATTGCGAATTGCTTTTACCTCGACAAGCCGATCATCGATGGAGATTCTGCCGGTGCGGTCGACCCAAATGGTGGCGACGTCGCGCACTGCTTTTAATTTTTCGATCTTTTTTGCATCCGGCAGGACGAGTTTTAATCCTTGGGACTGCTTGAATGTGGTCGAAACCATGAAAAACATCAAAAGCATAAAGATAATGTCGGGCAAAGACGCCTGCGGTATTTCTGTGCCGACTTTGACTTTTTTCTGGAATCTCTTCAAGGTTTATTACTCCTCATTCTCTTCTTCGATATGAAATGATAGAGCTTTTTATTGTTCAGGTTCGGCAATGGAAATACGCTTGGCATTGGCCATTTTCAATTGATCGAGAACGTCGATATAAACATCATAACGCGTATCGCGTACGGTTTTAACCGAAAAAATAATGTTCTCGTTATCTCGAATCATTTGCCGCGCTTTTTCAGCAATCAGCTTGACCTCGATCGGCTGCTCATCCATCATGACCTGGCCGTTGGCGTTGATGAGGATGTTGGCGATGTTCTGCTTATGCACCTTGGTCTCCTGACCTTTTTCAGGCAGAACCATTTGAATACCTTTGTCGGTATCAATATTGGTGGTGACCAGGAAAAAGATCAAGAGCAAAAAGGCCAAATCCGCCTGCGAGGCGGTCGGGATTTCAGCCTTTCGTTTTTTTCTTTTGTTTACAAGCATGACGGTTCTCCGCGCCGAAAAGGGTTATTTGCGCTTGAATTCAACCAAAGCGTCGATCAGTTCATTCGAGCTTTCTTCCATTTCAATGATCATGCTGTCGATTTTAGCGACGAACAGATTGTGGAAAAACTGAATGATCATGGCGACAACCAGGCCGAACAGGGTGGTCAACAGAGCGATGGAAATACCGCCCGCGACGATGGCCGGAGAGATATCGTTCGCCGCTTTAATGGCGTCGAAAGCGTTGATCATACCTTGAACCGTTCCGGTAAAGCCGAGCATCGGAGCGAGAGCAATCACGGTGGCCAGCCAAATCAGTCCGCGCTCCAGAAAGGCCATCTCGATGGTTCCGGCGTTGGCAATGGCTTTTTCGACATTCTCAATTCCCTCATTCGAGCGAAGCAGACCGGCATGAAAAATCGAAGCAATGGGGCCGCGGGTATTGGCGCAGACTTCAATGGCTTTATCTACGCCGCCTTCGGTCAGAGCCTGCTTTACCTGAGTGATGAATTTCTTGGTGTTAATCGAAGCGCGGAACAACGTAATGAAACGCTCGATCGAAATCATCAGACCAATAATAAGCAGAAACAGAATCGGCCACATGAAAGCACCGCCGTCCAAGAACATCTTTACCATTTGTCGTTTCCTCCGTCTACACGTTATTTTTATTGATTAGATTTATTTTTTAAAAACTTAGTATTTTTTGCTCTAAAAGTCAACAGCTTTTTTGGATGACGGTTTTCACCTCTTTTTTTAAATATTCAACCTTACCGGAGCTATAAACTCTCCATATATCGAAAAAGTTCTGCCGTTTGTCGGGTGGATCAATTGGCCGGAAAATGATCCCTCTACCTTCTTTTCGTCGGCTTTGGCAATAATCAATTCGCCCTGAAAAATATAAGTGCGGCTGCCGGACGATGGAGTGAATGCGGGGCTGTTCAAAGAAAAAGTTAGGCCTTGCCATTTAAAAAGGGAGCTCTCTGCGTAATCGACTGAGATCAATAGTCGCGGATATTTGCTCGAACCCGGATGAAAATTGTAGAGCTGAAGATTGTCCAATGCGAAGAGCTCGCCGCGCGGCGTAAATTGCGCTTCAAAGAACACGTCATGCATCTGCTTTTCGTTCAAAGTAAGCCGTAGAATGCCGCCGTTCGGTCGTCGATCGATCGACGACCGCTTTGACGCCTCGTTTCCGCAAAACACCCCTATTGTCATCAGGGCGAGCGCCCAAAAAAACAACTTTTTTCTATAATAGAAATCCATAAATTTCCTTTGCTGAGAAAATATAGTGCATCTTTTTAGCCGATGCAAGCAGATCTCGGCCATTGACAATAAATTGCAAATGCCAAGATTGGGAGGTTTTATGCAACAGTTTGGGGACTCTTGTGCGGAGAGATTTCTGCGCTATGTCCGCTTTGACACTCAATCCAACCCCAACTCTACGACGTTTCCAAGCACGGAGGGACAGAAAGAATTTGCCCGTTTTCTGGCCGAAGAGTTGAAGGCTCTCGGACTCGACAATGTGACGATCGATCCCTACTTTTACGTTATCGCCGAGCTTCCGGCCAACACCAGTAAAAAGGTTCCGGCCGTCGGCCTGATTGCTCATATGGATACTTCGCCCGACGTCTCCGGCAAGAATGTGCGCCCGATTGTACACCGCAACTATCAAGGCGGCGATATTGTGCTCGGTGACTCGGGAGTCGTTCTGCGCGAGTCTGAAAACCCCATTCTGAGTACCATGATCGGGCACGACATTATCACCTCCGACGGGACAACCCTTCTGGGTGCCGACGACAAAGCAGGCATTGCCGAGATCATGGAGGCTCTTGCCTATTTGATCGCACATCCTGAAATCAAGCACGGGCCGATCAAGGTCGCTTTTACACCGGATGAAGAGATCGGCCGCGGCGTCGATCATTTCGACGTCAAGGCCTTCGGCGCTGTCGCCGCCTATACGATAGACGGCGAAACGGCGGGCGAAGTGGAGGACGAAACCTTTTGCGCGGATTCGGTTATCCTGACTCTTAAAGGCGTCAACGTGCACCCGGGTTATGCGAAAAATAAAATGGTCAATTCGATCAAAATCGCGGCGCAGATCGTCGACCGGCTGCCCAAACATACTCTCTCACCGGAAACCACCGAAAAAAGAGAAGGGTACATTCACCCGCACTCCATCTCCGGCAATGAGGAACAAACGACGGTCAAATTCCTCATTCGCGACTTTACCGAAGAGGGGCTTCATGAAAAAGAAGGATTTTTAAAAGAAATAGTGGAAAGTGTTTTGAGGGATTATTCCGGCGCCGCCCACGAATGGCAGGTTGTCGAGTCCTACCGCAACATGAAATACAAGCTGGACGAAACTCCATACGTGGTCGAATACGCTTTGGAAGCGGTGCGCAGAGCCGGATTGACTCCTGTCCGACACGCCATCCGCGGCGGCACCGATGGAGCCCGCCTCTGTTACATGGGCTTGCCTACTCCCAACCTGTTTGCCGGCGGCCATAACTTTCATTCCCGCAGCGAGTTCATTTCCGTTCAGGACATGAACAAGGCGGTGCAGGTGATCATTGAGCTGATTCGCCTGTGGGAGGAAAACAGCCGGTAGGTACGGCAGCTCGCGTTAAAGTCCGCAAACTCGCTTTTTCGAACCCAACGCCGGATTTGATCATCAGATTCGGCCGTCGGCATATACGTTTTTGTTCAGTAATTCGATTCTTGTTTTCCGATCAAATCGGTTCAACGGAGATGAAAAAACCAAGAATTCACTTTACGGTCTGGATCCTCATCGGTTTGCTGATCGGCGCCGCCGCCGGTAAAACGGCCGGTGCCGTTCTGCTGCCGGTTGCAGAGCCGGTTGCAGAAATATTCCTGCGCCTGCTGCGCATGACGGTCATGCCGCTCATCGTCACGTCGATTCTCTCCGGCGTCTCGGCCGTCGGCTCTTCCGCCGGCATCGTGCGGTTGGGAACCAAGACGTTGGGATACTTTGTCGGCACGACTCTGTTGGCCATTCTGACCGGCCAACTGTTGGTCAAGCTGTTCAAACCGGGAGTCGGTGCTTCATTGACCGGCCTGCAGCAGGCAGCGAGTGCGGTGCAGACGGCAGACCGCAGACTGATCGATCTGTTGTACCAGCTAATTCCCGAGAACATTTTTCAATCCTTGGCGTCAGGCCAAGTGCTGCCTGTCATTACCTTTTGCATTTTTGCCGGTGTCGTCATGCTCAATTTGGATGAACCTTATAAATCGGCGATTGCGACCCTTGTTGAAGCGGGCTATCGGGTGATGATGAAGATCGTCGGCGCCGTGATCCGCCTGGCCCCGATCGGCGTTGCTGCGATCACTGCCAAAATTACTGCCCTGACCGGGCTGGCCGTCTTTAAATCATTGGGTCTTTATTTTCTCACCGTGCTTGTAGGCCTCTTTTTTCACGGTTTGATCACTCTGCCGCTTCTGCTCGTTATTTTCGCCCGCATTCGGCCTTGGAAACACTATGCGGCGGTGGCGCCGGCATTGCTGACCGCGTTTTCCACGAGTTCTTCCATGGCCGCCCTGCCCCTAAACCTCGACTGCACCATCAACAAAAGCCGCGTTTCGCGCAAAATCGCCTCGTTCGTGCTGCCGATCGGTGCCACGATCAACATGAACGGAACGGCGCTGTATGAATGCGTTGCCGTGCTCTTTATTGCGCAGGTCTACGGGATTCCGTTGACTTGGCTGCAGGAGGCCATAGTGGTTTTGACCGCACTTTTAGCTGCCGTCGGATCTGCCGGCATTCCAATGGCCGGTTTGGTGATGATGTCGATTATCCTTCAGGCGGTCGGGCTGCCTTTGGAGGGGGTCGGTTTGGTTCTTGCCGTGGATCGTCTGCTCGATATGTTTCGAACGACAATCAATGTCTTAGGGGACAGCTGCGGTGCAGTGATTATTGCCCGTTCGGAAGGGGAAGCTTTGGAAAATCTGCGGTGATAATAAAAAAGCGGGAGAAGAAGCTTCTCCCGCTTACGTTACTTACCTCAGCAGCGTAATGCGCTTGACGGCGTGAAAATCTCCCGCCCGCATCTGCACGAAATAAACGCCGGAACCGACCGCACTGCCTTCCTGATCCAAGCCGTCCCAGGTGACGGTGTGGTATCCCGCCGGCATGCTTTGGTCGACGAGGCGCTTGATCAACCTTCCGGATAAATCATAGACGGCGAGCTCCACGGTTTCTGCGCGCGGCAGTTCATAGTCGATTCGTGTTTCGGGATTGAAGGGATTGGGATAGTTTTGCTTGAGACCGAAAGCCTGCGGCAAAGTGCGTTCGTCGCGCAAGCCGGTGCTGCAGAAGCAGGTCGCCTCGCTGAACTCTGTCCGGCCGTCGAGCGAGACGGATTGCAGTTTGTAATAATTGCTGCCGGCAAGCGGCTTTTCATCAATGAATGTGTAATGATTGCCCTGATTCGGCTGCGGGGCGGCAGCAGGGATAAGAGCGACGTTGATCGGCTCAAAACGACCGTCGATTGCTGAAGAACGGAGGACATTGAACCCCGCTAAATCGATCTCCGATTCGGTCTGCCATTCAAGGTAGACCTTCCCGCCTTTGGGCTGCGCCGTGAATAATTTCATGGACAAAGTGATCGGAACGTATTCGAACAGCGCATAATCGCTAAAGTGGTCGAGAACCACGGCGACGGTGTTGAAGGCCGGATTGGAGCTGCCGCCGACCAAGACCCACTGGTTGCCGGTCCAGCGAAAAACCTGGAGTTTGGACTCATCAAGGGAAACCACATCGCTGTCTTTGTAATAGAAATAGGTTGTGGTTTGAAAATTGCTTAAATCGGAGGTCTCCAAAGACCACACGCAGGGGACGTACTTATTGTTGAATGGATTCTGCGGCGCCGTATTGGTTTGGGTAACGCGCACCGTGCCCGTGTTGTCGAGAGAAGAAAACTGCATATGCACCTTTCGTCCGTCTGCCCACTCGTTGAAAATGTAAGTCACGCCGATGGCCGTGACCGCTTCCTCGTCCCAAACGAACGGGGCGCTCGGCAGAGACTGCAGCTGCACATTGGCATAGACGGCCGGAACCAGCCAGGCGTCGTTCCACAGGGCGTTGCGGATCGGACTCGGCCAGCTGCCGGTAAATTGGCCGCTGTTGCCGTCGAATGCATAAAAGTAGGCGCGGAATGCATTGCCCGGCGTAACGTTCAGTGCAGCGGTCGACAGATTGATTTTGGCTTCGTACTGAAGGTGACCGGAAGAAATCGATCGCCCGTAGGTCACGCCGGTAGCGGTCTTGTTGGTGCCCCAGGAGAGATCGAACGGCCACCATCCCTTCAGGCCGCGGAATTTCAGCGAGTCGTTGCTGCCGCTGCGCCAAATCCAATAATTGCCTTCCTCTGTAAAACCGGAGATGCCCCAGCGCTGATCGCGGTTGCGATCGAAATAAAAGCCGATTTGATCATCGCCTTCTAGAGATGTATTGGCGACATCGTCGACGGCCAGATAGAGATACTGATTGTCGTTGAAAAAGTAGAGGGTGCCGCTGCCCAAAGGAACCGACACGGCGTTGTTCCATTCGTCGGTTTCGATGACGCCGTCAATTTGCGGATTAATGAATTTCCAAGGTGAAGTTACAGCATTGCCTGCCGCCGGTGTTGCCGAGGCTGCGGCGGAATAGTCGCCCTCGGAACCGTTGTATACTGCCCTTATTTTGTAAAAATAGGTGAGGCCGTTGGTGACGGTTTCATCGCGATAATACTGCTTGGTCACGTTGGAAACCAGCAGTGAGTAAGGGCCTTCGGCTGAAGTCGCGCGATAGATGTTGTAGGAGCTGACGGCGTAGCCGGTAATTGACTGTCCGGCTGAGCCGGTGGAGCGGATTTTGCCTTCCTGCCTGCTTCTTCCCTCGACGGTTCCTTCGATCGGGAGGCTGCCGGTACGCACGATTTCAGCGGGTCTGAGACCTGACGCTCGGCTCAGCGGCGCTTGGCCGGGAGGAGCGTCCCACACTAAAGGCACGACGCCGTCATAGCCGCTGAATGCCTGCACGGCCAAGGGAGCCGGTTTGGGCAGACTGCAGCCGGAGTCGAAGAACTGCAGCACTTTGCTCATGAGAGATGCGCGGGCGGTTGCGTCGCCGTAGCCGCCGAATTGAAACGAGACGCCCAGCGTGCGATATGTGCCGTTGTCGTAACCGATGCCGCAGGCATACGTCGGACTGCTGTTGGTAAAAAATACCGAGGCGCCGTCGCCGGGCACAAGCCGATCGATGTAGTTTTGGCTTGCTCCGTAAGCCGCCGAAGCCTGCCAGCCGCAAAACGATGCCCTGATGGTGCCCAGATCGCCCAGGCCGTCCGCGCCGCCAAAGATGTTAAATTTGGGCTGCAGAGCGGTAACCGGATCCCATGCCCACGTATCGCCGCCTTCCATGTAAACTTTTCCGCCGCCGTTGAGGTAGGATACGAGTTTTGTGATGGCCGTGGCATCGGTTGAGGCGTTAAGGACGTAGGTATTGGGGTTCACACCGAGACAGACGAAAACATAATTGTAATTTGTAAGCGTTTCTGAGGAGATGGAGGTGACGGTCTTGGAGGTTTTGCCGTTGCCGGTTAAAGCCGCGGCGATAGCCGAAGCGCTGGTTGTCGATTTGCCTCCGGCGTTCCAGATCAGGGCGTTCTGAGCATACAGAGCGCCCTCCAGCCAAAGCAGAAAGGCGAAAAAAAGACGGCTTGTTTTCATAATGATTTCTCTTCTCTTATTGCGGTCAGTGATAACACCTGCCTGAACAGTGGTATTCCCAGGCTTGAGTTTGCGGCTTTTACGGGGGCGGAACAGAGACAGGAGGATTTTTAAGCCGCCTGGATAATAACTATTACAACTATAAGATAATAGGCGGCCGATAAAGTTGCAATAATTTCTTTTTCAGATGGTTAGGGTTCAATCTCGTTAAAGATGGTCTCGACGTCGGCAAGCGTTTTAGCCTTGAGCAGCCTTTTTCGCGTCTTGTCCTCGCGGATCAATCGTGAGAGCTTGGCCAGAACGGCGAGATATTCGCTGACGGCTTTGAGTGGAGTACCGAGGAGAAAGATCAGGTTGACCGGTTCGCCGTCCGCTGCCCCGAAATCAACGCCTTTTTTCAGCCGCGTCATGGCGATGGTGATCTGGTCGATCTCCTGAGTACGGGCGTGCGGCAGTGCGACGCCTTTACCGATGGCCGTGCTGCCGAGGCTCTCCCGTTCGAAAACAGCATCAGCGAATTTCTGCACATTTTTTACAGCGCCCTGCAGCTTCATCAGCTCCACAGTCTTTAAAATGGCTTCTTCCTTGTTCGCAGCTTCAACGTCCAAGAAAATAAGGCTGTGGCGCATGTAATCGATGATTCTCAAAACAAGCTCCTTCTGGGGGAAATGGCAAGCGGCAAAAAAAAAGACAGCTCCCGCTGTCCAACCAGGATTTTTCATTATGAATTTAAATAGAAGGCTTTTAAAAGTCAATATGATTTACGTAAAAGAATTTACACGTTTGAGATGAGAAACGCAGCCGCTGCTGCAGTCACCGGCACCGAAGCCGGGACAAATAATCTCCCCCTCTACCTTTTGATTCACGACGCACTCTTGTTCATAAAAGGTGCACACTTGAATAATGCTTACTTCCGGTAAAACGGTCAAATAGTCGATATGCCAGCGAAGAGGCTTTACTTTTTTTCGATGTCGCTCGATGCGGCTTTCCAGCCCGCGACGAGCGCTGCCCGTGTACACGTAACAACCGGCAGGAAACCCCCAGTTGCCTAATTTCCCGACCGTTACGGTGATGTTCTTTTCCACAATCATCCATAACTGATAGGTCACGGCGTCTTCCGGCCGAGGAAGTTTATTCATATTCCCGACAAATTATTTTGTTTTTTCGGTCAATATATTTACCATAAAGCACAAAATCAATCCTCTATCGCAAAGGGAGCGAACGATCGACGCCGGCGGTAAAGCCGTGCCGCCCCCTCTTCGTTGTGGAAAAGAAAATTCGAGCCGCATTAAAAACAGTTATCGAATCATCTGTACGCGGGAAGCGGTCTATGCCCATGATCCTTGTTCTGACTTATCGCATTCACAGCTATGAGAGCGACTTTACCGGTCTGGCGCGGGTCGCGACGATTCTCAACTATCTGCAGGAAAGCGCCTGGAATCACGCCGAAGAACTGGGAGTCGGCTACAGTCATCTGTTGCAAAAAAATTTGGCCTGGGTCTTAGCAAGATTGCGCCTCAAGCTTTTCTCTTTGCCGCGTTGGGGCGAATCCGTCAAACTGGAAACGTGGCCTTCGGGCGCGGACCGGCTGTTCTGCTTTCGTGACTTTCGCCTCACGGATCAAAACGGCCGGATTCTGAGCCTGGCCACAACTTCCTGGCTGGCGATCGATTTGCAACACAAACGGCCGCAGAAAACCGAAACCTACATTGATCTGCCGACCGCCGATGCGGAGCGGGTTTTTGCCGAGTTCGCCGGAAAAGTTGCGGTTCCGGAGGGCGAGGTTGAGGTATCGACTTTTCGCGTCCTATACTCGCATCTGGACGTCAACGGACACATGAACAACGTCAAATATGTGGAGGCGGCCCTGGATTCATTGCCGCAGGATTTTGTCCGGCGGCACGCTCTCGATGAATTGACGATCAACTTTGTCAACGAGGCTTTGCTGGGCGATGAGATCGATGTTTTGACCGCCGTCCCGTCGGCCGATCAGCGGGTGCAGCAGATGAAACGCCGCAGCGACGGTGCCGAAGTCTGCCGATTGCACAGTATATGGCGGCCTTTCGAGGAATAACACCTGCTTTGGGAGAGCAATATGAAGCGCGTGATTTTTTTGTGGGCGATTGCGGTTCCCTGCTATGCGACCAAGTTTTTATCCGTAGAGTTTTCTCCGGATACGATTGTCGTCGGCAAGCGGATGGAAGTCGCTTTTGAGGTGAGCCGCAACTATGAAAACCCCTTCAATCCCACCGAGGTGGAGATTGATGCGGCTATCGCCGAACCCTCTGGGCGACGCCTGCTGGTGCCGGCTTTTTGGTATCAGGAGTTTTTCCGCAGCTTGGAGGGCGAGGAGGAAGTTCTAACTCCAGCCGGAAAAGCCGGTTGGCGGGTGCGCTTTATGCCGCGCGAAAGCGGCAGACACTCGATCTATCTGCAGGTGAAAGACATCGAGGGCACCAATCAGTCGGATCTGATGCACTTTACCGTCCATGAGGGAGAAAGCCGAGGCTTTATTCGCGTCGATGCGCGTAATCCCCGTTGGCTGAGCTTCGACGACGGCAGCTTTTATTTTCCCATGGGACAAAACGTAGCCTGGGCGACGAACCGCGGCACCTTCGACTATGACGACTGGATGAGGCCGATGGCGGAGGCGGGGGAAAACTGGATGCGCGTTTGGATGACACACTTTTACCGCGGCCAATCACTCGAATGGAATGCCTCGCACTGGAGCGGCTGGTACCACGGCCTCGGCCGCTACAGCCTGCAGGGAGCCTGGAAACTGGACTATATCATCGAGCAGGCGGAAAAGCTCGGCATTTACATTCAGCTCGTCACCCAGCATCACGGTCAGTTTTCCCAGACTGTTAATCCTAATTGGGACGATAATCCTTACAACATTGCAAACGGCGGCTTTTTGCGCAGCGGCGATGAATTCTTTACCAACGAGCAGGCCAAAGAGCTTTACAAGCGCAAAATGCGCTATACGATCGCGCGCTGGGGATACAGTCCGGCGATTTTAGCCTGGGAGCTGTTCAATGAAGTTCAGTATACGAACAATTATGCACAGAACTATCCTAACGTTGCCGCCTGGCATCAGGAAATGGCGGCCTATATTCACCAAATCGATCCTTGGCGGCATCTGGTGACCACCAGCGCGCGCGACGAGGACGCCTTGATCTGGTCGGCGCCGGACATCGATCTGACGCAGATTCACTATTACGGCGCCGGCGTCAACGAAGCGCTGCGGCAGCGGCATTTGATGATGATCCAATACGGCAAGCCGAACATCATCGGCGAGTTCGGCGACAATTCCGCCGGCAGCGGCAGCGATACCACCGGCACGGTCATCCATCAGGCGGTGTGGGCGACGGCGCTTGTCGGCGGCGGCGCCATGCCGTGGTGGTGGGACAATTACATTCATCCGCATAAGCTCTATTACCATTGGCATGGGCTCAGCGCCTTTTGGCGCGGCGAAGACCTGCGCGTTGGGGACTTTCGCCCAGTCGGTCTGCAGGTCGAAGGCGGGCCGCAAACCGTTCAGGGAGTCAGGGTTTCTCCCGGGCGCGGGTGGGAGGCGTCGACTCGCAAAGAGTTCGAAGTGCAGCCGGACGGGACGGTTCTGGGAATCGGCGAGCTGTCGCAGTTTCTCCAGGGCAGCGACAAGGCGGCCATGGGACGCGAGGCGATATTTCATACCCGTTTTGCGCAGGAGATCGGCTTTGCCGTGGCCGTCGGCAGCGTTTCCTCCTGGCAGCCGGGCAGGCTGCAGATTTTTCTCGACGACAACAAAACGCCGCTGGTCAACGAAACACCGCAACCGCCGCAACGGTTTGAGATTAGGGTTCCGGCGGGCGAACACCGCATCCGCGTGTTCAACGCCGGCGTCGATTGGCTGACGATCGACTATTTCGAGTTCTCCGGCCTGCCGATCAGCGCTGCGACCGGCTATGCCCTCAGCAACGGCGAAACCGCCTATGTTTGGATCTATGACCGCGACTACCACGCCGGCGCTTCGCCGCATGCGGCTCTAATCGGCGTCATCGTCACCCTGCCCGAGCTGGCAGGTGAGTTCGAGGTCGAGCAGTGGAATCCGCTTACCGGCGAGCGCATCGGCACGTTCAAGGTCAGCGACAAGCAGAGCATTGCCGTTCCGCTTGCCGATTTTGCGGTCGACACGGCGCTCAAGCTGCGCAAGACCGGCACAGCCGTCCGTGGAGAGAGCCGACCGGTCTCGTTCCTTCTCCATCCGCCCTCCCCCAATCCTTTCAACGCCTCGACGACCCTCTGCTTTGAGCTGAAGCAGTCCGAATATGTGCGCATCGCCGTGTTCAATCTGCTGGGAGAGGAAGTCGAGACGCTGCTCGATGCACGGCTCGACGCGGGCAGCCATCGGCTTTCTTGGTCGGCCGAAGGGTTGACTTCCGGCGTCTATTGGATAAAATTCACAGTTGCCGGGCAGGTGCAGCTCGTAAAGGCGGCCTTGATCAAATAAACCGAGCTTCGAAGATCCGGACGCGCCCTTTAGGGGGTGTTGAAAAGAAAAGAAATTTCAGCCGCCTGCTCCGAGACGGGGCGGTCATAGCGGATAACGACCACCTGATAACCGCGGGCCCGCAATTCCGCGCGGACGGCTTCATCCCGCCGGCGCTGCTCGGGTTGGTCATGGAAGCTGCCGTCGCAAAAGACGCAGATATTCGGCTCGTAGAAAAAGTCCGCGACGCAGTCGGCTTCCGGGACGGCGCGCTGGGCGTCATCCGGCAGGCGATAGCCTCCGGCGGCAAGCGCCTCCAGGAAGCGGCGCTCCAGTTCCGAGCGGGCATCGGTGAGCGAGCGCAGTTGGGCCAGGTGGTCCATGTAGGTCTGTTCGGAAACGCGCAGCAGGACGCGGCTGTGGGTCAGATCGAGCAGGGTTTGGCGTACCCGGCGGCGATCAATGAAAAAGGCTTCCAATTGATTGCTGTAGCTGAGCAGGCACTCATAGCAGGCGGCGATGCATTCCGGCTTTAGGTCTTGTCCGTTTTCATCGTAATGAGCGCGCTCGAGCGCGGCGCGGGCGACCTCGGCAAAGGCGTTCGGTTCTTCGACCAGGCGGCGCAGGACGCCGCTTCCGCCCTCTGAGGTCTCGTAGAACAGGATGGCGCGCTGTTCGTCCTGGCCGATGCACTCGGCAGCCAGTTCGCTCTCTTCCAGTTGATAGGCCTGCTCCAGGCCCCGTTGTAAAGCGATGCGAAATGTAGTTTCAACCGCTCGATCCTTAAATATTTTCGGATCGGCGGGACGGAGCAGGAGCAGGTTTTGCGTTTCCTGCACGCACAGGCGGACGGTTTCGATGCTTTTTATACGAGTTGGGAAATTTTCGCTGTCGGTCAAGATATCACCGCTTTCAAAATCGATTTGAAAACCCTCCGTGCGCGCAGCCCGGGAACCGTGATTGACGCGCAGCAGCGTGGCAGAGGGGGCATAGGTGAGGGTGAAGAGGGGGGAGGATGAGAAGGAAGATGGGGCGAAGGGAAGAATGTCGGCAGTGAGGAGGGGTGAGGCGGGGGAGAATTGGTAAAAGGTTTCGATTTTATAGCCGCGGCGGCGGCGTTCTTCTTCGTTAGAGGTGATGCGTTCACGACGACGAGTGCGGACGTTCGGCATATCCAACAACACAGCAATCAGGCTGTTGTCTGCGTTAAAGCGGGTATTGCAGGCCGGGCACAGGTCAAGGGCAGGTTCGCAGAACGCGCCGCAGGTGTAACACAGGTGCAATTGACGGCGGCGTTCATTCAGGCCGCCGGGCGGAGATTGGAAGCCGACGATTTCCCAGCGTGAGCCTTCGTGATAGATAAAGTTGCCGGGAGCAAATTCGCGCAGGGCGAGGAAACGGGCGCGGGAGATGAATTCACCTTCGCCGCGCGGCACCCAGGCCCGCACCGGCAGGGCCGGGAAATTGTAGCCGGGCAGAAAACCCTCGCTCGCCAGATAGCGGTAGGGGTAGAAATCGCTCTCTTCGCGACCGACATCTACCTGAAGCAGCAGATTCAGCTGACGCCGAGCTTCATCCTGTTTTCTTTTGGCGCGTTCCTGATCTTCTTTTTTGCGGGCACGATCCTCTTCGGCGCGGGCCTCGTCTCTTTGGCGTTTGGCCGCCCGATAGAGTTCGCGCCAGCGGTCAAAAGCGCGGTCAAACGCTTGCGGGGCTTCTTCGATGATGCGGTTAAGCCGATCCTCGGAGTACAATCGGGCGGAACGGAGCCAGGCCTCATCGGCCTGCAGGGCGCGGCGCATCCGTTCACGCAACCGGTGACGGGTAGAGTCGTTCAACTGAATGGCCGCCTGCACCTCCGGTCGTAATGGTAAGGCATCCTGAGCGGTATCGATAACCTCTTCTATGGATTGGCGCAGAGGCAGGCGGATTTCCGCCAGCCAGAGAGCGTGCAGGTGGGCGCGCAAGAGACTTTCGTTTGCCAGGTCGAGTTTAGGCGGGCGTATGGTTCCCGCCACCATTTCCTGACGATGATGAAAGAAATATTGGTCGTGCGGGTTGATGGCGCCGCAGTAGGTAAAGATGAGTCCGGCTTGTCCCTGCCGCCCGGCGCGGCCGCTGCGCTGGGCATAGTTGGCGGGAGTAGGCGGCACGTTGCGCAGGTGCACCATGTCCAGGTCGGCGATGTCGATGCCCAGTTCCATCGTCGGCGAGCAGACCAGGTAGGGCAGGCGGCGGCCCAATTCGATTTCTTTGCGCGTATCGCTGTCTTGCCAGCGGAAGCGGCGCTCGCGGCGCTCGCGTTCGCCGGCGGCGACTACCTGTGCGGTGTGTTCGCGGGCTTCCAACCCAACCAGTTCAACGGCGGCCTCCTGGTAAAAACACTGAAAGAAGGCGTTGACCGGACGGCGGCGATTGACATAGGCTTCCGCTGCGGCGCGGCGGGTGTAGAGCGGATCGAGGGGAGGCGGCGTGCCGTCCCCGAGCTGCCAGCGCAGACAAGCCGCGTCCAGTTGGAAACGCTGATGGTCGTCGATCGGGTCGAGGCGCGCCAAAAGACCGTGCTGCACCAGCCGATCCAGAAGGGTTTCCATCACCTGGCGGTAGGCTTCGCTTGTCAGGCCGCATTGGCGGCGCAGATAGCGCCCCAGAGTGCTGTTCGCGCCCAGACTAAAGCCGTCCGTTGGCTGTAAAGATTTTCCCGTCAAAACGAAACAGTTGGCCTGGCGCAGTTCGTTGCCCTCCGGATCCAGACCCCAGAATTCGTTAAGATATTGCTCGCAGCGGCGGCGCAATTGACTTTGCGCCTGTTCTTGTAAAATTCGAGCGTTGATCGCCAGTTTGCGGCGGAACTGGTCGAGCAGGGGACGGAGCAGAATCCGTCGCTCCTGCGGCGTGAGATCGGCAAACGACGGATGGAAAGACCAAACCTCCTCTCGGGCGCAGAGCTCCTCCAGTCCGCGATATTCGATGCGCAGCAGGCCGAGTTCTTCCAGGTTGGGCTGGATGACGCGCCAGCCGCGGCGCAAGTCTTCGTAGAGACGGTATTCGGTCAATTCGGTGAAGGTTTGCCAGACCTCGCGGGCGGCCGAAGAGGCGGGGTCGAGTTCAGGCGTGCGGGCGATCTCGCGCACGCTAAAGCCGCGCTGCAAAACCGAAACGGTCTCCTGAGCCACGCGGTCGGGCGTGAGTTGGTTATGCTCCCGCAGCGCCGCAACCAGCGCCGAACGCATGACGGCAAAATGAACAAAGTCGTTGAAATGACCGGCCTGCAGCGAGGCGTCCTGGCGGTTGTCGGTGAAGGTGAGCAGTTTGTCGCGGGCGGCGCCGGTGCGGGCGGCCTGACGCAGGAGCGAAACGGCCAGCACGGTGGTGGCGCTGGAGCGGGCTTCGCTCGACAGCGTGGCCAGCTTGCGGAATTCGTCTTCTTTGCGGGTATAGAACTCGCCGCAGTTCAAACACAGGCCGAAAGGTTCCGGCTGGTGCCACATCTTGACCCCATCCGACTGCGGAGAAGTCGAAAACGTCCCGTCGGGTCGAACCCAAAGCGGGCGCGGGACGCGGTTGCGGACATCCCTTTTGACACTCCCGTTGGCGTCGCGCCACTCCTCGGGCAGATAATCTTCGTTCCAGTCATTTTCCTCAGGGGCGAGCATCAGATAGCCGGGGTGATAGGCTTCATCCATTTCCTCAAAAATGTCCAAGGGATGCGGCCAAAAGCGCTCGTCCGACTGCAAGACGTGGTAATACTCCTGTCCACACTGTCGGCAGAACTTGACCGGCAGGAAGATGCGGCCTTCGTCCGCCTGCACCTGACCCTCGAGGGAGAACTCGCGCTTGTCGGCCGACTCGGGTGTTGCATAGAGCGCACGGCCTTGGCTGATAAATTGATGCAGTTTGAAGGCAAAAGCAGGAGCATCCTCTTCGCGTCGAATCTGTCCGCCAAGCGCCAGCCAGGTGCGCAGGGCCTGTTCGCAGATTTTCGGATCGAGCTCGGTCTGCCCGGCAAGTTGAACGGCGGCTTCGGACAAGCTGATCGGAATGCGGCGTTTGTATCCGCCTTCGGGTTCGGGTTGGAGGCCGAAGGTGTGCTCGAGCCAGCGGGAGAGGGGGTGGGTTTGATAGTCGAGAAGGGAGGGGGAAGAGGGGAGAAGGGAGAGGGGAGAGGGGAGAGAGGAGAGGGCGGCGCGGAGTTCGTCGGGGGTCGGGAGGCCGCCCTGGGTGAAGGGAACCAGGGTTTCTTCGATGATGTCGGCTTCGGTGAAGGGGTGGCCGAAGAAACGGGAGGCGAACTCGGCCACGGCCTGACGGCGCTGCAGCGGCGAGGCATCGCGTTCTGCGACCATCGTGGCGGAAGTGCCGGCGTGAATCAAGTCCGGCGCGGCGGCGCGCTCCTTGAGACGGCGGATGAGCATCGCCACATCGGCGCCCTGCCAGCCGCGATAGGTGTGCAGCTCGTCAAAGACAAGGAAGCGGAGGCCGCCCCCTGCGGCATCGAGAAAGCGCAGGTCCTCCGGGCGGACGAGCATCAGCTCGGCCATCATATAGTTGGTGAGCAGAATGTGCGGCGGATGTTGACGCATCATTTGACGGGCGTCATCTCCCGTCTCGCCGGTGTATTTGGCAAAGGTGATCGGGAAAGGAAGCCCGGTTCGGTCCTGGTAGCCTGCCTTGAGGGTTTCGAGAGCCTGAAGCTGCGAGTTGACCAGCGCATTCATCGGATAAACGATCAGCGCCACGGTTTTATCGGCGGCAGGACGACGCAGAATAGAGTCGACAATGGGGATAAAATAGGCGAGGCTCTTGCCGGAGCCGGTGCCGCTGGTGACGACGTAACTTTCGCCGCGGCGGGCCTTTTCGACGGCCTGCTCTTGATGGCGGTAAAGACGGTACGCTTTACCGTGCGGGGTGCGAAAGATGCGCGCCGTTTCGGGGTGGAGAACGCCGCTTTGGGCCAGGTCATCCACGCTGGAACCGCGCTGGTAGGACGGGCTGACTTGAAGCAGAAAGTCCGGCCACAAGTGCGCTTCCTCATCCAGGACGCGATCTATGTATTCGCGGATACGCCGATCGGCAATGAAAAAGAACGAGCGCACAAAGTCGCGGTATTCGCGCAGTACGGCGGAATGAAGGTCAAAGACGGTGGTCATGCTAAAGTCTCCCAAGAGCGCGATGGTTCCAAATCGCCGGGTGTCCCGATCATAGATGAACCTATCTGATGAGTCTATCTTTCATTCGTGGAGATATTCACATGCTCCAAAAACCAATCTGTTGCCGCAGTGATGCGGATCGATTTCGAAAAGCCCGAGGCGATGTCCGGCGTGAGGGTGATCAATCGCAGCTCGGCGCCCGGGTATTCGGAACGCGCGGCTTCCAGCGCCCGAATTTCGCGTTGCAACGTGTCGGGGTCCTCGAGGTCGGCGCAGACCTGGATCAACTCGCGACGGCCGTCGGGGAATTTCGCCAAGAAATCGACCTCGTAGCCTTCGGCCGTTTTCACGTAGGCCGCCTCGGCCGTGCGTCTTTCCAACTCGACCCGGACCGCGGTCTCCAAGGCATGCCCCACGTCCGCCTTGCCCATGCGGTCGAACACGCGGATGAAACCGGGGTCTACCGGATAGACCTTTCGAGGATTGACCATGCGTCGCCGCTCCGAGGCCGCATCCAGCCAGCAGATGCGGACGAGGAAACAATCTTCCAGCGCCGCAATCATCTGGTGGATGGTATCCCGCGAAACCGCTATGCCTTGAGATTTGAGGTCACGGTAAAACTTTTCGGCGCTGAAAAGCCCGGCCGGATTTCCCAACAAGTGCCGGACCAGCCGTCGCAGCGCCGCGATGTTGGTGATGTCGTGACGCTCCATCACATCCCTGAGGACGGCCACATCGACATACTGACGGAGCAGGGCAAAGCGATCCGCATCCGAAAGAGGCTGCGCTTCGGGAAAGCCGCCGATTTTGAGGTACTGATGAAAGGCGTGTTCCAACTCGGACCGTTTGGCCGAGGTGAGGCGTTCCAATCGATCGGGCAGGGCATGGCCGTGGTGACGAAGAAACTCCTCGAAGCTGAACGGATGGATCACCACCTCCCAGCCGCGGCCGCGCATGCTGGTCGCCACCTCGCGACTCAGCATCGCTGCGGAAGAGCCGCTCAAAAAGACTTCGACCCGTTCCGTGTCGAGCAGCCGCCTGACGAAGCGTTCCCAACCCGGGACCACATGGATTTCATCGAAGAACCACGACACCGTCTCTTTGCCGCGGAAGGCGGGAAACAGGCGGTAGTATTCTTCAACCAGCAGGTTCAAATGCTCGGCGCCGATGCCGGCGATGCGCTCGTCTTCGAAATTAATGTACGGCAGTCGTTCGAGGGGATGGCCGCTTTGCATGCGTTGGCGGCGAATTTGGTGCAGAAACGTCGTCTTGCCCGCGCGCCGCATGCCGATGATCACGGTGGCCTTGCCGGGCAGGCAGAGGGTCTTGTAAACCGTACGCGGCGTTCCTTCCCGGATGGGGCCGGTCAGCGAATCGGCCAGCATCTGGGCAAGCCGATTGCGAAAATATGCGGGGCTCAAGGGTTCCATCGGCAGGCAATTTAACCTTTTTTCAAGGAGAATGTCAAGAGGATTTCTCCTTTTTTGCAGGAGAAAAATCCTCCTATTGCCGGAGAGGCTCGGTTTTTCGGTAAAGCGGCGCCGCGGCATCCGGACGGATCCATTGGGGAATGACGGATGCCGTATCCTTCAGACGCGCTGATGTTCAGGTCGGCTTGGACGGTCCTTGCCTCTCCCACGCCTCCAGCACCAGCCGCCGCGTGCGGTACTCGCCGTGCTGGTACACCTTTTTCTGCTTGAGCATGAATAGGGTTCATTGGTGTGGCATGCCCAAATCGAGAATTGCCTTTTTCAAGTCATGGTATTTTTGCCAGCCTGCGTCCCCGCTTGTGGCCTCTAGCTCGTTTGCTACATAGCGGGCGATAATTGGCTTTGAGTCGCCAAACATCTCGCTGGCTCTCTGTTCATGTTGGAAATAGTCCGAAAACTGCGCTCGCATCGTGACTTCAAAGTCTTTGCCGAAAACAGCAAACTGATCATGAATCAAGAACTCATCGTTGCTCAGATATTGCCCCCATTGATTTTCAGCAATACCCAGAGCCTTGAGTGCATCTTTCCTCTTTGCTCCCTGTTTGTCGTGTTCGTCATCGTTATCGAAGATGATGAATGTAGGGATTCCGTATGCCGTAAACAGCCGCCACCATTTCGCCAGGTTGCCCTTGCCCATGACCGGTATGACCGCCACTCCCTCTTGAGTGACATCAAGCCCTACTTTTCGAAGATAAACCGGCAACGCAAGCTGTTCACTTTGACCTTCCACTAAAATGATCTTTTTGGCAAAAAAGCCGTTCAAGATTTCCTGTGTTGACTGGTTAGCATAGAAGGGAAGAACGGTTTCCGGTGTTGTTTTATTTTTATGAGATCCTGTCTTGATGCAATGGTCTGCAAGCTGGTTTCTCGTCAGCTGGCAGGTTCGGGTGGCACCTTCTCCATCCTTGCGCACCAAGACGAGGCCCTCAAGACTCATCAAGTTGACAAAATGAGGGCTGTGCGTTGTAATGACAATCTGCAGACCATCAGCCGCCATTTGATATATCTTTTGTGCAAGCCATTCTTGTGCCAGGGGATGCAAATGTGCCTCTGGCTCCTCAATTGCCAAAATAATTCCCCCATAAAATGCTTTTGCATAAGCATGAGCAAAAGCTAAAGCCAGAATTTGTTCCTGTCCAGTTCCTAACTCTTCGAATGTTCGGCGCTCTGTACCTTCTCTGGGGACGACACGCAACGAATGGAAATAACGGCTGGGGTCATAGGCCGAAAAATCCACCTGTAAACCATATGACATTCCTGCAAACATTTCGTCAAATTCTCGGCTCAGATTCTGTTCGAATTCAGCAAACTCATTCACTTCGCGGAAGATTCTTTCCAAATCATCAAAGGCTTGTTTTAGCCTCCCGACACGTCCTACATCACTTGTCAGAGCAGAATGGAACTTTTGCATTAGTTTGGATAAGAGGGTGAATTTGTTTGTATAGCTGAGTTGATAATCCAAACGACGATCCGGACCAATCAAGATAAACATCAACTGATCGCGAATTTCATTGCTAACGAATTTCTCCGCACAGTCATCTAGTTCGACTCTAAATTCCGGTTGTTTCCTTGATTTTGAGTCACATATCCACTTGAATTTATGAACAGAGTGGTTATATCCATATACTCCTGAGACTTCCGCCTCTATATGAATAATTCCATTCTGAGTGTCTCGTTCCCAAAAATCATGGTCTTCGGGCTCTCTTGTCCCGGGCCAGCGTTCTCCCAATACCAAATCCAAAGCAGAAATGATATTTGATTTGCCCGAATTGTTTTCTCCGACCAATATCAAAGGTGTATATTGGGGAAAACGAATAACAATTTTGTCTCGAATGGATTTGTAGCCTTCAATGGTACAACAAGTTAATCTTGCGCCAGATTGCGGATTCATCATGATTTTTCCTCCTCCGCCATCTTCTCATTCAACGCCATCAACCGGAAAATCAACTCCCGCCTTGCCTCGGCGGATGGCATAAAGCGCGTCTGACCGCGATCGTTTTGGTAAAAGTCGTGCCTTAATTCTAAATCTTCCCAGCCGTAGCAGGCAAGGACGGCGTTGTCCATCTCGGCATGTAACTCGCGCAGGCGGACAATATCGGCATCCTGACAGGCCGGGTTGTGGAAGAGGTTGTAGGTTTTGGTGAGACCCAATCCCCGCGCCAGCATCACCTGACGGCGGTGCTCGTGATACTCCGCACCCAGTTGCGCCGCGCGGGCAAAGACAGGCTGGGCGAGCAGTTCCTGCAAATTCGGGGCAGCGTATTCGGCAGGTGGGAAAGGAAACGTGTCGAAGCAGTCGGTGGGGGTGTAGCGGATGTCGGTACGCAGACTGGAGGCTTGCTTGCGCAGCCAGGTCTCATGCACGGCGGATTGGAGCAGGGCAAAGTGGTAGTCGTCGTCGAAGGCGAAGACGATGGTTTGCTCGCTATAAACCAGTCCTTTGGGTACAAAAGTTAAAGAGTGTAATTCACTTACGCGGCTTCGTATCAAAACTCGGCGCAAAACATCTATGGCTTGGCGCAAGCCTGCCCGATAGGCCCCAAACTGCCACCAGAACTCGCGGTTGCGCTTATCGCCAGGACCAGTCAGCCGGTCACGCTCTGGCTTGACGCGCTCTTCCACGATCTTCAGCAGCTCCGGATACTCACGAGCGCGCTCCAGGGGCCAGTCGTGAAAGCAAATCACCCAGCGCGAGGGCTGCTGCTCGGAGTGGCTGTTCAGGTCTTCGCCGTTCAGATAAGGGAAGAGGCAATCGCGGTTGCGCGGGTTGCGGGCAAGCAGAGTTTTGGCTTCATCCGGCTCCAGCACAAAGCCGATGCCGCGCACAAAGTCGCCAATGAACGCCTTGCCTTCGTTGCGCTTGAGGCGGGCGGGTTCGCGCTCGGGCTGGTCATCGAGGCGGGAGGAGATGAAGGGGACGGGTTGGCCAT